>NZ_JBMXHE010000033.1:0-19016 GCF_053987695.1 Palaeococcus sp. (in: euryarchaeotes) | reverse complement strand
CTACCCAAAGACTTCCTTTGCTTAGGGGGCAATATTTTGTTGATTGGGGCATACTAACTGCAGCTTCTATCATGGTCATGATAGTTCCTCTGCTTGTCTATGCCCTCTTCCAGAAGTACTACATAAGTGGTATGATAGGCTGGTCAACCGAGAAATAATGGGAGGAATGAAAATGTATGAGGTAACGAAGTTTGGTGGGGAAGGTAAAAAGCTTGAAGACTACGGAAAAATAATAGGGGAAGAAGCCTTGGAGACTATTAAAGAAAAGGCAGAGAATCTGAAAGGCAAGAGCTTTATCCATGTAAACTCCACCTCTTTTGGGGGAGGTGTGGCGGAAATTCTCCACAATCTCATTCCCCTTATGAGGGACGTTGGAATAGATGCAAGGTGGTTTGTCATTGAAGGGGAAGATGAGTTCTTTAATGTTACTAAGTCCTTCCACAATGCCCTCCAAGGAAACAAGGATCTCAAGCTGACGGAGGAAATGAAGGACTTATACCTCAAGACAAACGAGGAAAACGCCAGGAAGTTTGATCTAAGCCAGTTTGACTATGTATTGATCCATGACCCGCAGCCAGCAGCTTTAATTAATCATTATGAAAAGACCCAGCCTTGGATCTGGAGATGCCACATAGACTTAAGCGATCCCAACAAAGAATTCTGGAATTTCCTGAGAGCATTTGTCGAGAAGTACGACAGATATATCTTCCACATGGAAGAATATATCCAAGGAGACTTGGATCATGATAGAGTTGTTATAATGCCCCCCTCAATCGATCCCCTGAGCGAGAAGAATAGAGAACTCTCAGAAAGCGAAATACTAAAGATACTCGAAAAATTTGATGTTGATCCGGATAGACCCATAATAACCCAGGTATCACGATTTGATCCATGGAAGGGCATTTTTGACACAATCGAAGTATATCGCATGGTAAAGGCAAAGATACCTGATGTGCAGCTTCTGCTGGTCGGTGCAATGGCTCATGATGATCCGGAGGGATGGATTTACTTTGAAAAGACCTTGAGGAAAATAGGGGAGGATTATGACGTTCACGTGCTGACAAACCTGATAGGAGTTCATGCAAAGGAAGTAAACGCATTTCAGAGGGCAAGCGATGTCGTGCTTCAGATGTCGACGAGAGAAGGCTTTGGGCTGACCGTGAGCGAAGCCATGTGGAAGGGAGTGCCTGTGATTGGAAGAAAAGTGGGAGGCATAAAACTCCAGATAATTGACGGTGAAAGTGGATTTTTGGTAAGAGACGTTGAAGAAGCCGCTGAAAGAGTAACCTACCTTCTAAGAAATCCGGAAAAGGCGGAAGAAATGGGAAGAAATGCAATGGAAAGGGTAAAAGAAAACTTCCTGATAACGAAACATCTGGAGAGATACCTTAAACTAATGAATTCCCTGTGAGGTGTTTTTATGGTGGGTGTTAGGCTTGTGGGTGTTTGGAAGAGGTTTGGTGAGGTTGCTGCTGTTAAGAACATGAATTTGGAAGTTAAGGATAAAGAATTCATGATCCTACTCGGACCTTCAGGTTGTGGTAAAACCACGACACTAAGAATGATTGCGGGTTTGGAAGAACCAAGTGAAGGCCAAATTTTCATTGGTGATAAACTAGTAGCGGATTTAGAGAAAGGTGTTTTCATCCCGCCGAAAGACAGGGACATTGCCATGGTCTTCCAGAGTTATGCATTATACCCACACATGACTGTTTATGATAATATCGCCTTCCCCCTAAAACTCAGAAAAACACCAAAACAAGAAATCGAAGAAAGAGTTAAAGAAGTCGCCGAATTACTGGATTTGACAGAACTCCTCAAAAGAAAACCACGAGAATTATCAGGCGGTCAAAGGCAACGCGTGGCTTTAGGCAGAGCAATCGTCAGAAAACCCCAAGTATTCCTCATGGATGAACCCTTGTCGAATTTAGACGCAAAACTAAGAGTTAAAATGCGCGCCGAACTCAAAAAACTCCAAAGACAATTAGGGGTAACCACAATTTACGTTACTCATGATCAGGTTGAAGCCATGACCATGGGCGACAGAATAGCCATCATCAACTTTGGAGAATTACAACAGGTTGGTTCGCCTGACGAGGTTTATAATAAGCCCTCTAACGTGTTTGTCGGCGGTTTTATCGGTTCTCCACCAATGAACTTCATTAACACAAGCATAACAGAAGATGATACTGGAGTGTGGGCCGATTTTGGTGAGTTCAAACTCAAATTCATGGAAGACCAAGCAGAAGTACTGAAGGAGAACAATCTAATCGGAAAGGAAGCCCTCTTTGGCATCAGACCCGAAGATATTTATGACGCCATGTTCGCCCAAATCAAAATCCCGGGAGAAAACATGGTTAAAGCAAAAGTTGAAATCGTGGAAAACCTCGGAAACGAAAAAATAGTCCACCTCCGTGCCGGGAACATAACATTCCTCGGAAGCTTCCACTCAGAATCCAAAGTCAAAGAAGGACAAGAAGTCGATGTCGTTTTTGACATGAAGAAAGTGCACATCTTCAACAAAAAAACCGAGAAAGCAATATTTTGAAAAAGCTTAACTTTTTATACCTTTTCTTCGAAGTTCCTTGCATGTATCGAGGGCTCGCAATAATATTCACCTTTCTCTTCATCGGGGAAGGTGTGGAACGGCTCTTTAATCTCCCGATCCCGGGAAATGTTATAGGGCTGATCCTCCTAACCTTTGCGCTCCTTTTAGGTATTGTAAGGCTTGAAGATGTTGAAAAAGAGGCGGAACTCTTCGTAAAAAACATGAGCATCATGTTCATCCCTCCAGGCGTCGGAATAATCCTCTACTGGGAGCTCATCAAAGACCAAGCGATACCAATTTTTGGAGCCCTGCTATTCAGCTTCCTCTTCACGCTCCTCTTAACGGCCAAACTTGTTGAATTTTTGGGGAGGCGGGAGAATGAATAGTCTTGGCATATTTCTAACCCTGACTGTTTTCTATGTCTTTTCCAAAATCTACGAGAAAAAGAAGGCTTTCTATCTAAACCCCGTCCTTCTCTCAATAGTTACAATAGCCCTAATATTAAAGGGCTTCAAAATTGAGTATTCCCTCTACATGGAAAGCGCCCGGATTTTGAGCTTTCTCCTGGGCCCCGCAGTTGTCAGTCTGGCTATTCCCCTCTACAAGCAGCGAATGATTATAAAGAAGTATGCGAAGGAGATAAGCATTGGAGTTGCTCTGGGTGGTCTCACGGCAATCTTAAGCGCCTTTTACATTGCAAAAGCCCTGGGAGGAGATGAAGCGGTTCTGCTCAGCATAGCACCCAAGAGTGTCACAACCGCCATAGCTATAGGCGTGAGCGAGAAAATAGGAGGAATTCCTGCTTTAACAGCGGTCCTCGTTATTTTGACCGGTATCCTTGGGAATGCCATTGGAGTTGAGATTTTGGATATGGCAAGAATCAGGGACAGAGTCGCAAGAGGGCTGGCAATGGGGATCTCCTCTCACGGTCTGGGAACCGCGAGGATAATATTAAACGATGAGCTGAGCGGAGCTGTAAGCGGCCTTGGAATGGCACTCAATGGAATTTTTACTTCCCTCGTGCTCCCCTATCTAATCAGATTCCTCAAATGAGTGCTCGCTTACCCGCAGTCTTTCCTTTTCATCCAGGAACAACGTGAAGTTCCTTCTTGCTACCCTGTCCTTTATGGGCGCATGCTCGACGAGGAAGGCTATTATTTCGGCGGTGCTATAGGGAACCTTAACCCTGGCATTATCAGCCTTTTCAAAAAGCTTTTTGGGAACTTCAAATATATCTTCCCCCTCTTTAATATCCAGACTTATTTTCGAATTTATCTGTTCCCAGATTAAAAGCGTATTTCTGGCTTTTTCAATTTTTTCGAGGGCTCTGTGTTCGAGAATGCTAACGTTGGCCCTGCTTGTTCCCAAAATTTCCGCGATTTCACTCTGCTTCAATCCCCTTGCTCGGAGCCTCAAAATCCTAATCTGCTGCTCGGTCAAAAAGCTCTTCATGGTAAACACCGTTAACATTTTAATTTAACATCGCACTCAGGATTAAAAACTTTTTCCATAGAAAACTTTAAATTTGAGTAGTACTATGCTAATCCATGTTCGGTGATTGCTTTTGGCTTTGGTGAATCCAATGCTGTTCTCTTCGTATTAGTTTTAATATTCGGGGGTGTTTTGGATGGATTTTAAAGTTACACCATGGGACGTTGAAGGGTTAGTGGACTATGCTAAACTGATAGAGGAGTTTGGAACAACTCCGCTGGGAGAAGAGCTTTTAGAGAAGACAAAGGAGCTCACAAAAAGCGAACTTCCTCTTTATTTTAAGAGGAGGTTCTTCTTCTCGCACAGGGACTACGACCTCGTTTTGAAGGACTACGAAGAGGGAGGAGGGTTTTTCCTCTATACTGGGAGAGGACCTTCCGGCCCCATGCATATAGGACATATAATACCATTCTTTGCTACGAAGTGGCTTCAGGAGAACTTTGGAGTAAATCTCTATGTTCAAATAACAGATGATGAAAAGTTCCTTTTCAAGCCCAAGCTCACCCTTGAAGATACAAAAAGATGGGCTTATGATAACATACTCGATATAATCGCCGTGGGCTTTGATCCTGATAGGACGTTCATATTCCAGAACAGCGAATTCACTAAGATATATGAAATGGCACTTCCGATAGCAAAGAAGGTCAATTATTCAATGGCCAAAGCCGTTTTTGGCTTTACAGACCAGAGCAAAATTGGGATGATATTTTATCCTGCAATACAGGCGGCACCGACGTTCTTTGAGAAGAGGCGCTCTTTAATTCCAGCGGCAATTGACCAAGACCCCTACTGGAGGATTCAAAGAGATTTCGCAGAGAGTCTCGGCTATTATAAGGCGGCAGCCATTCATTCAAAATTCGTCCCCGGTTTGCTGGGGCTTGGAGGGAAGATGAGCGCTTCAAAGCCCGAAACCGCAGTCTATCTAACGGATGATCCCGAGGAAGCTGGCAAGAAGATATGGAAGTACGCCCTAACGGGTGGCAGGGCCACCGCAAAGGAGCAGAGGGAGAAGGGAGGAGAGCCAGAAAAATGTGTCGTTTTCAAGTGGCTTGAGATATTCTTTGAACCCGATGATAAAAAGCTCCTCGAGAGATACCATGCATGCAAGAACGGTGAGATTTTGTGCGGTCAGTGCAAGCGCTACCTTATAGAAAAAGTTCAGACCTTTTTGATGGAACACCAGAGGAGAAGAGAGAAAGCCAAAGATGAGATTGAGAAGTTCAAATATACTGGAGAGCTTGCACAGGAACAGTGGGACAAGAGCATTCCTGAGGCGTTAAGGAGGTGACCCTCCAATCCTTTTTAACTTTTAAGAGCAAGATATGTCTGATGATAACTATGCAGAGCACGCGAGAGAGCTCGGTCATTAGGTACTAAAAGAACCCGTTATTTTCTTAAAACCTCCTTCCGCCTTAATATGATCAGAATAGGGTCATCAAACAAAAAGAGTTGGAATCTAAGTTCTCCTACCCTCTTTCACATAAACAGCTGCCCGCCCTATGTACTTAGCATGGTCACTCATCCTCTCAAGGTGCCTGAGTATCAAAGCCTCAACGGCCTTACAAATATCCAAATTCTCCTTGAGCTCCTCTATGCTGGTTATGTAAAGCTCATCCACCTTTTTGTCCAATTCTAAAAGCCTTCCGGTAGATACCTCATCTCTTTCGAGAAACGCTCTGAGTGCAAGCTCAATCATTTCCCTGACAATCCCGAATGCCTGTTTTGACTTCCTAAACTCACAGCTGACACCGGTTATTTTCAGTGCCCTCTCTATCTCCATAGCATATCTTGAGACCCTATACAGGTCGTAGCTGACATCTATCGATGCTTGGATGTACCTGAGATCAGACGCCATTGGCTGATACCTTACGAGCAGTTCGGTTGCTATCTCAACAAGCTCATCCCTGAGGATATGAAGCTTGCTTGAGTTGTCCTCTATGCTATCACTCCCACCCTCGAAGATATTTTCGAGGGAGTTAATACACTCCAAAACCGTGCTTCCCATCTCTTGGAGTATCTTCTCAATCTGCTTTAATCCCAAATCCAGAAACTTTCTCATCCCAACACCCCCGTAACATACTGTTCGGTAAGCTCATGTTCAGGATTTTCAAACACCTTTCTTGTAGGCCCTAATTCTATAAGCTCACCAAGGTAAAGGAAAGCAACATAATCACTCACACGGGCAGCCTGTGCTGGAGAATGGGTAACCAAAATTATCGTGTATTTCTTCTTAAGCTCAAACAATAGCTCCTCTATTTTCTTTGTTCCAACGGGGTCTATGTTTGCCGTCGGCTCATCCATCAACAGAATCTTTGGCTTCATTGCAAGTGCCCTTGCGATAACTAAGCGTTGCCTCTGCCCACCGCTTAGGTTCGAGGGATAATCATCAAGCCTATCCTTCACCTCATCCCATAATGCTGCCTTCTTCAGCGCCCATTCAATCCTTTTATCTAGCTCTCCTTTTGACCTCACAAGCCCATTGAGCTTCAATCCTATGGCAACATTATCGTAAATCGTTAGATGGGGAAAAGGGTTGGGATACTGAAAAACCATGCCAACTTCTCTTCTGACTTCAATTGGATCAACATTTGGAGCGTAAATGTTCCTTCCAAGGATTCTAACCTCTCCCTCCACTCTAGCTTCGCTGTTGAGCTCAAGAAGCCTGTTGAATGCCCTGAGCATGGTCGATTTTCCACAGCCGCTTGGCCCCATCAGAGCAAAGACCACATTTTTTGGGACTTTCAGGTTCACACCTTTAATAACCATGTTGTTACCATAGTAAACCTTTAGATCCCTAGTTTCAAGGGCAAGCTCGATCATACCTTCACCTCCCTAAGACTGAGCCTTACCGGGATGAATATCCCAAGGAATATTAAAAGTAGAATCAGCGATGCTCCCCATGCCATTTCGTGGTACTCCTTTGCGGGGCTCTGAATTAGAGTATATATGAGTAGAGGGATCGCCCCTACAGGTTTTGTATGCCCAATCCGATAAGTCTGGTATGAGCCGCCAACTGTAAAAAGAAGGGGAGCTGTTTCGCCAGCTACCTTAGCAATTCCTATAAGGACACCAGTTAAAATTCCTCTCTTCGCCATTGGCACTAAAACCCTAAAAACTGCCTTTACCCTTGTGAGTCCAAGGGAAAAAGCTGCATCCCTATACTCGAACGGAATTTGTCTCATTGCTTCATGCGTGTAAACTGCAACATAGGGCATCATTATTATCGCCAGTGACAGTGCTCCAGCAAGAGCTGAGTACGTGCCCATTGGAACAACCAACATCTGCATGATGAAGACTCCCACAAGTATCGTCGGAAATTCAAGCATTATCTGGAGCAGGGACTTAGTTGCCTTTCCGAGCGTACTCTCTGGATACTCGTAGGCATAAATCCCCACGAGGAAAGCAACTGGGAGACCAATTAGAGAGGCTAGAAAAACTAAAATAAACGTTCCAATAATAGCTGGTCCTATCCCACCACCGGAGAGCGTTCCGGTTATGAATGTTATCCTCCTACTCAAAATTACATGGATACCATTCTTAAACACGCTGTAAATTATGTGAAAGAGAGGAGAGAACATTAGCACGGTTAAAGCACTAATAAGGAATAGGAACAGCTTTTCTTTGAGCTTTCTGACGTTATAGCCTGACATTTGCCTCCCACCTCCTCAAGAGGTAAATCCCCGCCAAATTGACAACCAGACCTATTGCAAACAGAACTAAACCAGCGGCAAACAGAGCTGAGGTCATGTACTCGTATATGAAGGCATTTCCAAACTGGTTTGCTATCAAGGATGAGATTGTATACCCGGGAGCAAACAGGGCTAAACTCAAGTTGAAGGTGTTCCCTATAACTAGGCTGACTGCTGTGGTTTCTCCAATTGCCCTCCCAAATGCTAGGATTATGCCTGAGTAAATAGCTGGCTTTATATAACCAAGTAAAATTTTTGTTGCCTCAAGTCGGGTTGCACCAAGGCTGTAAATTGCTTCACGGTAAGTGAATGGAATCATCTGATAGGCTTCTCTTATTATAGCCGAAGCGAAAGGGGCTACCATTATTCCGAGCAGAACACCTGCGGAGAGGTAGCTGAATCCCGTTATCGGAGGATAGGAACACATGGGCAGAAAAGACAGGTAATTGTGTAAAGGTTGCATAACAATCTTTTTTAAAAGGGGGACAAGGACAAAAACTCCCCATATCCCATAGATTATTGTTGGTAAACCCGCCATAACATCCGAAAGGATTATCAACCACTCTTTAACCCTCTTTGGGGCATAATCAATGACAAAAACCGAATAAGCCAAGGAAAGTGGCAGGGTTATCAATATTGCTATCACTGAGGTATATATGCTTCCCCATATCGCCACCAATACACCGTAATGTTCTTTACTCGGCTCTTCAGCAGCTTTCCACATGTTTTTGAGATATACGTCGAGCCCTTCTCTGTGGAATATTGGCATTGAATTGTAAACATAAACGGCAAGCATCAACACAAAAAGAGCAAAGACAAAAACAACAAAAGGCATAAGGATGTGTCTCAAATTTATCTGCCTTCTTTTCATTTTGTACCCCCTATTCAACTCCTCCCACCGAGATTATTCTGCTTTCAATTAAAGACTCTGATTTCCTCCCGCTGGCTCGACGAACGTGAGATACCATGCAAGCATGCAGTCGGTATAGTTTTTATTACCAACTGCTGTTATTGCCATCTCTGCGGCGGCCGAGTCGGTAACTTCTCCGCTCAGTGAGTAGGTCCCCTCAAACCCTGTTACTGGAAATTCCTCCATGTTCAGATGATCGTGAACCAGTCTTGTAAGTTCAACCTGTCCAAAGTCCATATCATCCCCAATCAATATGACTATATTCTTAACACCTTGCGACTTTGGACTCGCATTAACAAAGTTACCCATAGAGAAGATGACCAATAATAAAAGGAGGGATGAAAGAAGCTTTCTAACATCCATTATTCTCATCCCTCCTGTATCATCTCAACAGCCTTGAAACCTATTTCAGCGACCTCCTTTGGCAACCCAACATATCCTGGAGCCAGATTCTCCGATTTCTGACCCTCAGTTAAAATCCATCTGAGAAACTCTTTAATAGCCTTGACTTTTTCTGGGCTGTAGTGCTTGCCTTCCTTGTTCTGCCAGACTAATAAGTGGGTAAATGCAACAATTGGATATGAATCCTTTCCAGGGGCATCTAACAACTGCTTAAGGTCTTCCTTATAACCTTGAGTCGAATTTGGAATATATGATTTAACATTTGCTACAGCTGTCTTTATTGTTTCTTCTGTTGGCTTAACGAATTCCCCAGCTTTATTTTCCAATGCCGCAACTGGGAGATTTTCATTTATCGCATAAGATAACTCGGTGTATGCTATGCTGTACTTTGTCTGTTTCAGAATTGCAACAACTCCGGGGTTTCCTTTTCCAGCTACACCTCTTCCCATCTTATCCACTGGCCAGTCAACAACTTTTCCAGCACCAACTTTCTCAGACCATTCCTTGCTTATCTGAGTGAGATATGTTGTGAATATTGCTGTTGTTCCGCTTGAATCACTTCTGTGAATAACGATTATCTTCTTATGAGGCAATTTTGCACTTGGATTGACCCCCTTTATCGCTTTATCGTCCCAGTACTCAATTTCACCGAGAAATATCTTCGCCAAAACATCCTTGGTGAGCTTCAGCTCGTTAACTCCAGGCACGTTGAAAACAACGACGACAGCTCCAACAACCTCTGGGAACTGAAGGGGCTGATCCCCTGTCGCAAGGAACTTCTTCCAACTTGCCTCTTTAACCGGCGGATCTGTTCTTCCTATATCCGCAAGCCCCTTGAGAAAAGCTTCTTGACCATGCCCACTTCCACCGCCTTCGTATTCAATTTTAACGTTTGGATTGAGCTTTTGGTAGATTTCAATCCATTTCTGAATTTGGTACATTGGAAAGGTCGCACCAGTGGTGCGTATAATTATCTGTTGCTGGGGGACTTGTTTGGTGTTAGTCAGTGTTTTTTCTCCTTGTTCTTGACTTATGCATCCACTGGCTACAAGCCCAAGAGTTAATACAAACACTGTTAATGCCGTGTAGATCTTTTTCATGATCTTCACCGAAGAGGAGTTAGCATGCCATATATATAAAGATTGCCGCAATAAAATATAGTTTTGCAATTACATATATAGCTGACTACGTATAACTATATAAAAACTGCATAACTATCTAAAGGATGAAAAAGAGCGTTAATCTATAACATAGAACGAACCATTAATCCGCCAGTGATATAGAATTTCAAAGCCCTTCTCTTCAAACGCCCTTTCTGTAGCTTTCTTTTACGTTGTTAGGGACACACTCTCCTTTCTAAAACTTTCGAAAGTTCAGCAAAGAAATTCATGTAACACTTCGAGCTTACGCCTAATAAATCCATAAGGTAAAATTATCCAGAGCATTGATGCTGTCAATATTTAAAGCCTCCCGAAGGCACCCAATGGCTTCTCCTCAACCTTGCCATTTAAGAGCCTTTTAACTTCTCTTTTGGCAATATCTTCAATTCCTAGTGCTGTTGTTAGAAGGAGCCTCATGAAATCACCCTAAAATAGCCACCACACCCTTCCATTTTCCTCCGAAGCACTCCGTTGATATAACTTTTTTGCCGGTTAGCTCTTCCAAAAACTTTACCGCGCTCGGACATTTTTTAAATCCCGTTGCTATGCCCACGATGAATTCATCAACCTCCCTTATCCCGACCTTTTTAACTCTCCCCGGCTCCAGTTCATCTTTAAACCTCCATATTATCCTTCTGGGGTCAAGGAGAAGCTCCCGCTCAACTGCATCGAGCACATCCTCATAATCATGGAGAACTTCGTCCTTTTTTGTGGAGTTCATTCCAAAGAGTGTGAGCTTTCCCGTCTGCCATTCTCTCAGGAAATATCTCGCCGTTTCCTCCAAATCTACTTCCCCACCCTTCCTTATTATGCCCTTTCTTTTTCCTATAGCTTCAAGGATTTCCTCCTCATCTTCAAATTCCTCTATACCATACCTATCAATCAGAGCTTCCTTTCTTGTCTTCCAGATCCTTTTAATGAGCTTCAATGCCGGGGATATTGGGTTGTCTATCTTATCTGCTGGAAAACCTCCTTTGATGACGAGCTCATCGAAATCTTCTATTGGAAGAATTCCAGGCAAATCTATAAGCCAGAGTCTTTTGGAGAGCTTTATGAGCTGCTTTCCCTTTGTATAACCAGGCACTGGGGCGGTTTTCACAGATTTTTTTCCCTTGAGAACATTTATTATCGTGCTTTTCCCTACATTAGGGTATCCTATCAGAGCTATTTTTACCTTCTCTCCTTCGCCTTTTTGAAGCTGGTTTGCGAGCTTTTTAATTTCTCTCCTGAGTATTCCCGTCCCCTTATGCTCCCTAGCACTTATAAATACCATGGGGATCCCTCTATTCCTCTCCCTGTACTCTTCGGCCCATGACTTAGGGACGAGATCCGCTTTGTTGAGCACGATAAGGAGTTTTTTCCCCCTTTCTCTGATCAAGCGCTCGACTTTTTTGTTCCTGGTTCCTGAGGGATCCCTCGCATCAACAACCTCAATTACAATATCCGCCTCATCTATTACCTCTTTTACTACCCGCCATGCTTTCTTCTGCTTCATCTCTTACCACCATTATCTCAAAAATCACGGTACCTCCATCCGTATAGGGATAACCGGGGTCGAGGCATTGGACATAGGCTTTTTCTCCTCTCCCAAGACCTAATTCACTCGGTTTAATACCTTTTCGGAGGGCAACGATGTATGGGAGGAAAGAGGCAAAGGCATGTGTGCAAACTGCATCCGTTTCTTTCAGGTTAATCTCCGAACCTTCTATAACTATCCTATCCCCCTCTTTGAAAACCGGGCATTTCCCCCTAATTTCGACGACCGTAATTACCAACCTATCCATGTTTTTCACCGAAAGTTAAATAAGGTTTGGAAGGTTATTAATAACTTAGGAAGTACAGGTATTTATGTATAGCTCTCACGGGGTGCTTAACGTGTCTGAGAATATTGAGGAAAAAATTAAAAGATTGAGGGAATTGGGGAAGGCTGCCGCTGAACCTGAAGCTCCCTCCCCGGGACCAAAACCGGGGAGAATACCCGCAAGACCTCCAAAAAAGCCTTCTAAGATCGGCAGTCTTAGGGAGAAGGAGAGAAGAAAGAGGATTCTAATCGGAGCTGCAGTGATTAGTATAATCCTGATAATATCCATCGCAGCAGTCTATGTGTACCTACAGGGAAAGGCAGCTAGGGAATTGGAAGCAGCCAAACAGGCTAAAATCAATGAGGTAAATGCTTATTTTAAGGGCAACCTGACTAATGATCCCGTAAAGAAGCAGCTTATTGAAAAAATACGGGCCGCCCAGAGTGTGGAAGATGTTGAAAAGATTGATGTAAAGAAAGCATATCAGGATAGGTTAAAGGAGATAGAAGCCGCTAAAGCGGCGGAAGAAGAGAAGAAGAGGATGGAAGAATTAAATAAAGCCAAAACAGACAAATTAAATGAAGTTGAGCTGGATTTCGAGCCCCTTCTTAACCAGCCGCTCCCGGAGGATTTGAAGAACGAGGTTGTGAACACTTTGAATTCTCTGAAGGGCAGTATAAACAGTGCTCAATCAAAGGAGGAGGTAAGTGCCATTAATCCAACGCCCTACATAATTGACCTCTGGAAGAAATACTACTATTATCTCATTGATTCGGCGCCTTCCGAGAAGGTTATACTGAAGAAGGGTGCTGAAAAGCACATATATACCAAAGTCGAGGCGAAGTATGAGATAAGCAGAATTACGGAGTATGGGGAACTCCTCCAATACTCTATTGAAAAGGCTCAAATGGTCAAGATAGCACTTGTTCTGCCGAGGAAGAATGTGGTCGGTGGATATATGGAACCCGGGGCTAAAATACAGATTTTTGCTCAAAACAAGAGCAAGGTTTACATTAAAGTTGCGGATGAAGGATTTATAGATCTGGTGTTACTTCCCACGCAGGCTGGATCAATATCCGTTAGCGAAAGCCAATCCAATTCCAATTTGTATAACAACCAAGCCACCACCACATACACCTCTTCGGAGCAAACAACCTACCAGCCAGGAGCTTCTGTAATCTCTCAGACAACAAACGAAAACGAGCAGTATTCAAGTGGTCAAACTTCCTCGGAATCTTCAAGCGCATCATATAACTATAATGTTAACCTCGCGGAGGTTTTAAAGGCTCTGGCTGCGGATAAATTGAACAACCCTGATGACATCAAGGAGACCCTTGAAAAATACGGATGGAAAGTCATGGACTTAGAACAAGCCACTAGGATGCTTACGATGGATCCGAACACTCCTGTGCTTGTTATAGTGGAAGTGCCTTCCGAGTTTGTGTCGGATATATTGACGTACCAGAATGAGCTATACATAGCTAATGTGGTCGGATGAGGTGATGTCCATGAAAAAACTCTCTTTCTTTTTTGTCCTCCTACTCCTCTCATCATTTGTTTCTGCGGGAGTGTATCCCATCCCAGACCCTAATGGGAAATACAACAACATCGGGATTCAGGCTTATGTTTTGATGGACTTAAATATCACGTTGATTAATAGAGGGCCCTTTGATAAGTTCATTTTAGTTAATCCCGCCTACAATTATACGATAATGAGGAATAGAGGGGACAGTATGGAGATAACAGGTTCCAGCGGGAGGATAATATACCTCGACTTAAACCTTGAAAGGAACATGCTTAATTACTACATCGGTTTCTGGGTGAAGCCCTATGAAACTGTTAAAATAAATGTTAAAGCGGTGGAGGCATGGCCTGTCAATTTAACGAGTGAGGATTATAAGAATCTGGCAGATGTCGCCTACAGCAACCGCTCCGCGGGGTATATAAATGGAACACCAGTGTGGTCGGGTGTCATAGAGAGTCCTGAGGAGAGCATATTCTATGAGAGCGTAGTCCCGCAGATGATTGTTTATCCTCAAAAATACTACACATTGAATAAAATAATCCACGTAGATGGCTTTATAGACGTCTTGAGGTATGAGGGGAAAGTCACCCTGGTGCTGAAGAATGTGCCCAATGATGAAGGAAATGTTTTCATGACATATTTTGCCGTTGGAATGCCGGTTATATTTGAGGGAGCGGAGACATATGACTTTACACCAGACTACACCATGATGTTCAGCGAATACATGAAGGATTTCCTCCCAAGCTATACCAACAAGGAAAGCTCTAAAAAGGAGATTGAAACTAAGACTCCCACCAGCAAATTCAACATGTACTCCCTGACAAACAAACTCCTAACCGGCGAGGACATCAAAAAGGAAAACCCAGACATGAAAAAGGTGCAAAAACCTTCCTTTGACTTCCCGGTGTGGATTATCTGGCTTGGAGGAGATAAAATAGAGATAAGTTATAGAGTTAAATGGGATAACAGAGGGAAGGTGAGTCTTTTTGGAGGACAAAAAGAAAAAGAAATCAGGTTTATCCTGGATAGAAGAGATATTAGGTAATGAAAATGCCCCTTTAGACACGCTCATTAAGAGGGAAGAGTCTGCCCCCAAGAGAGAGGAGATTCCCGCAAAACCGTCCAGCCTATTTGATATCCTCCAAAGTGAAAAGCCAAAAAAAGAGGAAATATTGTATGAAAAGCCAAGTGCTGCTCCCACAGTAGCCGAGCATAGAAAAGGAATGAGCCTTCAAGATTTGCTGGGCAAACCGGAAAGTGTTCCCTCAAAGATGTTCATGCCCTCCGTGGAGGGAGAGGTTAAGGTTCTCGATGCTTACGGCAATATACGTATAATCAAAGCAAAGGGAGAGCCTGTTCCTATTTATGAGCTTAGAATACCAGAATTAAGCAAAGAAGAGCAGAAACTCTTAAAGATGGTTAGGGATAGGGCAATCGTGGAAATCCAAATTGATCCAGAGAGCATACCCAATCCCGAGGAGAGAAGGAGAGTATTCCTGAAGGCGGTACGATCAATGGTAAAGGAGATGGCCCCCAATTTCTCGGAGGGTAGGATAGAGGTAATCACAGAGCTCATAGTGCAAAACATGATTGGATACGGAAGGCTGGACCCCCTAATTAGAGATGATAATTTAGAGGAAGTAATGGTAATAGGGACAAACAAGCCTGTATATGTATGGCACAGAAGGTTCTACATGTGCAAGACAAATATCGTTTTTGAAGAAGATAAGGAGATTCTCAATATAATAGAACGCATTGCAAGGGAGATAGGTAGAAGAATAGACCAGCAGAGCCCTCTTTTGGATGCCCGTTTGCCCGATGGATCGAGAGTTAATGCAACGATTCCCCCAATAAGCCTTGAGGGGCCGACAATAACAATTAGAAAATTCAAGAAGGATCCCCTTACGATTATAGATCTCATAAAGTACGGGACATTAAATACGGATATAGCTGGACTATTGTGGATAATGGTTGATGGATTGGGCGTGAAGCCCGCTAACGTATTGGTGTCTGGAGGTACGGGTTCCGGAAAAACAACCCTATTGAACTCCTTAGCCATGTTCATCCCACCGAGTGAGCGTGTTATAAGCATAGAAGATACAGCAGAGCTTCAATTGCCAATAGAACACTGGGTGAGGCTTGAGACAAGACCACCAAACATTGAGGGCAAGGGAGAAGTTACAATGGATGATTTGGTCAAGAACACACTACGTATGCGTCCCGATAGAATCATCGTGGGTGAGGTTCGTGGACCTGAGGCAAGGACAATGTTCACGGCTATGAACACCGGACATGATGGTTGTATGGGCACAATCCACGCTAACTCCGCCCGTGAGACTATAGTAAGACTTGAAAGCCCGCCCATGAATGTTCCAAGGATCATGATTCCCGCTCTGGATGTAGTTCTCATGCTCGTTAGGTTCCACAGCAGAAAGAAAGGAACCATAAGAAGAGTAACGGAGATTGCAGAGGTATCCGGGATTGAGGGGGAGAGCGTGCAGCTCAACAAGCTCTACAAGTACGATGCAGCCAAAGATGAGCTGGTCTCGACGGGAGTTCCCAGCAGGTTTATGAACATTTTATCCCAGCATACAGGGATGACTCCCATGGAGCTTGAGCTTGAGAAGGAAAAGAGAAAGCTTGTGCTTGACTGGATGATAGAAAGAGGTATAAGGAGTATCGAAGAGGTAGGTCACTACATACGCGAGTTCTACATGGATCCGGAAAGCTTCTTAAAAAGGATAGAAAGGGAGAGCACCGTGGAGCTTTCCCAGAGGGCCCAAAAACTTATGTAGGTGGGTTAAATGGGACTTGGGGATAAGTTCATTCACTTTTTGGAAAAGCTCGGAGAGAGGACTATGGAGGTCAGCGAAACCAAGGTACTTAGGCGTATCCCTGAGAGGGCCACGATTCAGGAGAGGCTGATACTCCTAAAGCAGATGCAGAAGGAGATAGAGAAGGAGAAGGTCAGCAAAACGGAGAAGGAAGTTGAAAAGATACTTGAATGGAGGGAAAAAGAAGTTCAGAGACCCTTGGGGGAGAGGCTTGCGGAGACACTTTTGAAGTACTTCAAGGGCCCGATAGAAGTCCTCACCCAGTCAATTAAGGGTTTGGATTATGACCTATACAGGGCAAACATTAAAACGACCAAGGAGATGTTTGTTACACAGATGATAATCACCGCAGCTGTCCTTGGGATTTTCTCCCTCATATTTGCAATACTTATAGAGATGCCCCTTGATCTTTCGATAATGATAGGTCTTCTCGGATTCATAGGTGGATTCCTCTACATGAGGAACTATCCAAAACTCACCTATCGGGGCAGGGTTGCAGAGGTTGAGAGGGCCTTGCCCTATGTGCTAAGGCATATGGGTTCTCTCCTGAGCGCCGGTGTGGGTATAACAGAGGCTATGGTCTCAGTTTCAATCGCGGATTATGGCCCCATATCCGAGGAATTTGAGCTTATTATAAGGGACATACGCTCGGGTGCTTCCTTCGAAGATGCCCTCTTGAGATTTGAGAGGAAGATGGGTTCGGAGAGCATAAGCAGGGTTACAAAGCAGATACTCAGAGCAATGAAGTTCGGTGGGAACTTGGCCGACATCCTTTACAAGCTGGCAGAGGATTTCTCATTCGAGTACAGAATGAAGCTCCTCGATTATGTCCAAAAGATAAATGGATTTGCCTTCATTTACATGTTCTTAAGCGTTGTTATGCCAACGATGTTCATAGTCGCGATACTAGCCGCTTCTGCAATGGCAAAAACTTTGGTAATACCTGTTCAAGGAATGGCGGTGCTCCTGCTCTTTGGATTCCCTGCAATATCCATTTTAATGGTCATAATGATAAAGCGTAGGGAGCCAAGGTGATGAGAATGGCGAGAAGTGTACCCCTACTCCCCTCATTTGTAAAGGTTGTCAGGAAGATAATCCCCCAAAAATGGATAAAAAAGTACGATGGCTATTTATATTCAGCAGGAATTGGGTTCCTTGCTGCAGAGTATCTAACCGTAACACTCCTAGCTTCACTGTTGATAGGGATTGCAGCTGGTCTCTTTAGACCATTGTACGGAGCCGGAGCATTTCTGGTGGTAGCATTTGCTATAGGGATTTTCTATCCTTACTGGAGAACCGCTAAGAGGATAGATGAAATGGAGAGGATGCTCCCCGACGCCTTCTTTTATCTGGCAAGCTCTCTAAAGGCAGGTGTCTCGTTCAGCGAAGCGCTTGAAGAGCTCATAACGGCAAACTTTGGTGCACTCACCGACGAGTTCAAGAAGACGGTTTCCGAGATTAAGAAGGGAAGACCCACCGTGGAGGCGTTGAAGGCTTTTGCATTTCGTAACAAGAAATCCAGCGTTATGTACCGCTCAATGATGATAGTTATTGAAGCCCTCGAGAGGGGTGCTCCAATGGCAGACGTTCTCGTGGCGGTTGCAAACGATGTCCGTGAGGTTCTTAGGATCCAGAGGGAGAGGAAATCGTCCACTGGAATGCAGATGATGTTCTTTATGGTGGCTAGTGGAGTTGTGGGCCCGATAATTCTCGGAATAGTTCCACAGATAATGGAATCAATGGTGAGTGCCGGGACATTCACTCTTCCAATAGACTCTATAAAACTTGTGCTGCTCGGATTCGTGGCAATACAAGCCCTAATTTCGGGGCTTGGAATAGGGGTTATAAGAGAAGGGAAATTCTCGGCGGGAATAAAATACGGAATAGGATTGATTATAATGGGTGTTGCATTCTTCGAGCTTATAGGCCATGTAAATATAGGATTGTAAAAGAAAGCAAAAGTATAAAGTAGAAGGATTATTCCCCTTCCGTTTTTGCTTTTTCAACATCAACAATTTCTACCTCAAAAATGAGGGTTTTTCCTGCCAGAGGGTGATTAAAGTCGAGGGAAACGCTCTCTTCTTTAACCCCGGAAATCTTGGCTATTCCGCTGTCCGTCATGACATACATCCCAACTTCGGGGGTTAAGCCCGCCTGCTCGAATTCTGCCTTGAGAACATCAATTATCAAGTCATCTCTGGGCATTCCATATCCGAGCTCAGGAGGTATGGTAACCGTCTTCTTCTCTCCAACTTCCATCCCAATCAGTGCTTCATCCAAGCCCTGAATCAGCTCCCCAACACCAACATTAACGCCAAGTGGGCCGTATTTCCTATCCTCCAGAAATATGCCCTCCTCCTTAGCAATATCCTCGTAACTCGTATCAAAGACCTCTCCATTTTCAAACTTTCCAATGTAGTTAAAAACTACAAAATCTCCTTTCTCAACTTTCATATTTTTCACCAACGTGTAGTATTCAAGTTTAGTTGGCCGGAGCACTTATAACGCTTTTGGTCAATACTACCCACTTCTGGGAAAAGGATATAAGGGATGGAGGAATATACTAAAACGGTGAATAACATGGGCTATTTTTTGAACATGCTTAAAGAGGAATTTGGAAATCTTAAAGTGAATGAGATATACTCCACAAAACTC
>NZ_JBMXHE010000032.1:0-2644 GCF_053987695.1 Palaeococcus sp. (in: euryarchaeotes) | reverse complement strand
GTACTTGGGAACGCGCAGGTTCTCCACCGCGTAGCCAAGGTTCCTGAGGGCGTTTCCTATGACCCTTCCTTCCGGGTCGTTGAGACCTTCCTTAAGGCGAACGATGACGGTAACCTTCCACCTCATTTCAACCACCTCACGTGACTACCTTCTCAAGCTCGTCCAGCTCAAGGGCGCGCTTTATCTCAAGCGCCACCCTCCTTCCGGTGCTCATCGGCTTTCTCCAGAGGGCGTTTCCATATGGGTGTCCCATCGCCATGTGAATGTTCGTTCCTCCTCCCGTCCTTGGAGCGACGTCGTAGATGTAGAAGTTGAGATCTTTGTCAACGGCCGTTTGGAGTGTGAATGGTCCAATAACACCGGGCGAGTAGTACTTCTTTGCAGCCTCCACATAGCGCTCGGCCATGTCGAAGACCTTCTCAAGGAGGGACTCCCTCAAAGTGGAGCTCGCGTGGCCGCAAACGGTGTATTCAGGCTCAAACTGGTGCTCCTGGAGGGTTAACTGCTGAGAGGCGGGCAATCTAACATGTCCATCCAAGCTCGTCTCAAAGCGCCAGTCAATCCCCAAAAGCTCAATCTCTTCATCAATGGGTGAGTAGAAGAAGTCAAAGTTGAAGACTGGTCCGATGATGTACTTTTCAATCCTCGCTTTGGCTAAATCTTCCTCCGTGATTACTCCATGCTTCATTAGCTTCTCCGCCTTTTCCCGAAACTCTTTGTAGCTCGCAGCGGTGAAGAAGCCGCGCTCAAGCCTTTTCTTTGCGTGAGGGAGCTTAACAATTACAAGCTCGTTTATGTCCTCTGGCTTAACAGGCTCTGGATAAGGTAAGCCGGCTTTCTCCAAAAGCCAGTAATAGCTCTTTTCCTCACTCCTTTCCTCGCTCCTCAATAGATTTCTGCTCCCAAAGAGCGGCACCAAAAAGTCGTTTTCAACTTTATCAATGCCAGTATAAACCACAAAGGAGCGGTTGGGAATGAAGATAACGTTCTTCTTCCTCAGCTCTTCTTGAATATCGATGATTTTGCCGAACTTCTCCAAAATTATTACCTCATCGATGAAGCCTTTCCTTAGGCCGTCCTTCGTCTTCTTAAGCTTGAAGTATTCTGCATAAGTTTTGTGCCTGCCTTTCTGGGACACGATGAGCGTCTTAAAACCCTCTTCTTTAGCGCCATCTGCTATATCCAAAGCTGAATGACTGCCAATTGCTCCAATAATTATGTTTCCCTTATCGTAATTCTTCAAAACTTCCAAAATTTGCTCTCTTTCAATCATTTCATTCCCCCCTAATCTCCTTCATAATCCTAACCCTCTTCTCGAGGCTTTCTTTGGTTCCCACATCAGCGCGGTAGAAAATCTCGCCCCTGACGTGCTTTATTCCTGCGGATGCAATCCTTTCCGCCTCTTCCAGAGAATCGGCGATTCCAACGACTGCCAGAGCTCTCGAACCGAGCATCCTGAAGTTCTCGTCTATTGATGCATAGTAAACTTTAGCCCCTTCTTCTCTGATTTTATCCTCGCTGATTTCAACGTTTACTCCCTTTATTGGATCAGTGGGATAGCCCTTAGGTGCTACATACTTCACAACGGTGGCTTTCTTCTCAAATTCGGCCTTTTTGAGTGCTCCATCAACTATCCCCTCTGCAATTTCGAGGAGAGAAGTTTTTAGAATCGGAAGGACGTTCATCGCCTCCGGGTCTCCAAAGCGGGCGTTGAACTCAATTATCTTCGGCTCATCTTTGGCAAGCATGAACTGGCCGTAGAGGATGCCTTTATATGGAATCCCTTCTTTACGCATCGCGTCGATAGTCTTTTTGAGCGTTTCAAAGGCCTTTTCGTAATCTTCCTTTGATACAAATGGCAACAAATGGTTTTCACAGGAATATGACCCCATTCCTCCGGTTATTGGTCCAACATCGCCCTCATATGCATGGGGATAATCCTGGGCTAATGGCATGGGTATTACTCTCTTTCCATCCGTGAAAACTTGAAATGTAAACTCTACCCCATCCGTCCTTTCTTCGACTAAAACTCTCCCATCCTTTTCGATGAGCGCCTTTGCGTACTCCTTTGCCTCTTCATTATCCTTAAGTTGATAGCCTACAACCTTAACACCTTTCCCGCCTGTCAGCCCCAGGGGCTTTACAACAACGGGCTTTCCGAAATCATTGATCCATGACCGCATTTCACTGACATCATCAAAGACTTTGAAGAGTTTCCTCCCGGGAATTTCATGTTTCTCCATCAATGCTCGGGCAAATGCTTTATTGGTCTCAAGCTGGGCAGCTTCTTTTGAGGGACCAACTGTAGGGATTCCATTCTCCTCAAGGGTGTCCACAATGCCTTTCTCCAAAGGTGTCTCGGGTCCTATGAAAGCAATCTCAATCCCCCATTTTAAAGCGAGATCAAGAACCTTCTGAACATCTGTTTCCTTTGCAAGTCCGTATTCATAAGCTACTCTCCTAATTCCTGGATTTAGATGCTTTGCCACCACGTAGAGTTCTGAATCCTTCGAAAGGGCTTCAGCAATTGCACTCTCTCTTCCACCTGCACCAACTAACAAAACGCGCATGATCTTCACCATAAATTTGTTAAAATTTATCATTTTTAAGCTTTGTTTTAACATTTAAATGATAAAATTTATAA
>NZ_JBMXHE010000031.1:0-12512 GCF_053987695.1 Palaeococcus sp. (in: euryarchaeotes) | reverse complement strand
CGGTTTTAGTATGCTCCTTTGTCTTTGTTATGGTTTTAGTCGTTGTCATCGTGACAGTTTTTGTCATAGTGATCGTCACGTTCCTGTAAATGCATTTAGGCCAATGAGTAAAGAAGTTCTTCTCCACAAAAACCTCCAATGTTCCATTCTTAACAATCCTGAAAATGCGAAAAACTTTCAGGCTCTTTCCATCATAAAAGAATAAGGGAAACGGTTTCAAACTTGATGTGTTTAAGAGTTTGGTTTCCCCCTCCTCTTCTCCAAAAAGAACCACCTTACTGTAATCATGCTGTCCCGGTGTGATGCCCCAAATGCCCTGATAAACCGCAGGATAAAATACGATTCCACCGTCAAGGAACACGCCTTCTAAGTACTTTACCGTGAAGTTGGCATTAAAATAGGGTTCCAGTTCTTCAACGGGAATCACATACGTTTGCGAACCATTAGAAAAAACTATGGTTCCATTTTCCAAGACCCCCTTAACCGGCTCAGTTATCGGGCTCCTCTGTTCTCTTGTATAGTTCCCTACACCCAAATAATCAACGCAATTCTCATCGAAGCGCCAGACAAGGGAAGATATGAACGGCTCTTCTTTAAAAAAGACCATGGTCCATGAATCGTTCTGATGATAAAAGAGGGGATGGGATAAAATACCTGGAGCTTTCGGGGAATTTTTTAGGAAAGGATCCACAAGGTAAAGGCTTTTCCCATCAAAATAGAATGTGCTATAATAAGGGATGGAGAGCTGGAGGTAGCATTTAAATGGCTTCTCTTCGAGAGTGTAATTCCAGAAACCCTCACAAACCGGCCCTAAATGTGCGGGCCACGTCATTGTCTCGTAAGTGATTACAATAAAAGCATTTTCCCCGTTGGTGTAAACTTCCGTATACACGGAAAATCCATCTCCCAGCCCGACCTGATAAAGGGTGTCAGCTGAAGCAAAGCCCGCCAGAGAGGAGAAGATTAAAAAGGCAAGGAAAACACGTTTAAACATAGTGCTCCCCCAAATTGTTCTGGCAGTGATCTTCCATCTCGTCAATTACTCTCAAGTCGGTGCTGAAGTAGTAAGCTCTATGATAGAATTTACTGCCTAAAACATCCTTCTGCGCTTTGATGTAATGAGAAGCATACTCCTTGCAACACCCTCCAGTTCCGCACCTACAGTGTTCTGGTATGCCCAAAATTGCCTTATCTGCTTCCATCTCTATATACATTTGTCCCTCATAGATCCAATCTACAATGTTTTTAAGATCATTATACTCATAGAGTGTATTCGTTGGGGTCATTCTTGAATTTTGATAGTAATTTGGCTGGCAGAAGATGTAATTAAAGTATTGCCGAATGTTATATTGAACAATACTGGGATCATCTCCCAAACTTGATTTTTTCTTTAAATAATCCACAGTTCGTCCTCCAAGTGCAGGTATCCAGAGTAGTTTAAAGCCATGCCCCCGAACATATTGGGATAATCCTTCAATCAATCCCACACTCACTTTACCTGCACCATATCCCGTAGTTGTTTGTAGCACACTTTCAAGACTCCAGTAAAATCCTAGCAGGTTCGGATCGGAAGAACTTAAAAATGCATCAATCCATTTTTGCCAGTAAGAGTTATCAAAACTGCCCTGGGGATTATCTCTAGCGTTCTTGTTACCTGCCCCATACTGGTAAAAGGGTATTGGAGCGTAATACTGGATTCCACTCAGTTTATCGCTTAAAAACTCTGCAAGCTCTCGACCATCATTATACCCATTTCCGGTATAATTAGACATATTCCCTTCACCATCCAAAGCTATCAAGTAATCGAAGCCCCTGTTTTTAAAGTCTTGCACTGTTGCCCCGTTCATCCTTGACTCGTAATTCGAACCGTTCCACTTAAACCGCCATAATCCAAAAGTCGCCATCTTGCCACCCCACGACTTTCACAATACTTTACCATCAAACCACTTAAAAACTTTCTCTATGCAAATTTTGCACACTATTAAAAATAGTAAGCAAAAAACGAATAGAAACACCAAAAACCCTAATTACCCTCCGCTCATATTCTAGAACATGCCCCGCGAAAAGGTTGTTAAAGTCTGGGACGAGCGTGAGGTGGTGTATTCCCCTAAGAGATGGGCTATTCTGTGGAAGAAACGGGAGAAGGCCCTAAAGATTATGGAACGCCTTAAGGACTTTGACCCTCACGTTTACGGAAGCATCGCCCGTGGAGACGTTAGGAAAGACAGCGATATAGACATTATCATTCCCTACAAAGTGCCGAGCTTTTTGGTTGAGCTCGCTTTGGAAGGGCTTATATTGAGGAGAAGAATAGTTATGGCAACGCCGTGGCACCTTATAAAGGGCCACATTGAGATTGACGAAGAAACAACGGTTACTTTTCCCCTAATCAACCCAAACGACAGAGAGCTTGAATTTTACAGGTGGGGCGGGATGCTCGATATATGGGGCGTGAAGACGAAGGAAAGGGTGCCCGGGGTGAATAAAAAGCTCATTCTCATAGTGCCAACAGAAAAGGGACACATGGAGCAGGAAGTCGTTGGAAGGGAGAGCGAAGTTGCAAAACTCCTTGGGGTGAGCATTGAGCTTGTGGGGGAGCGCGTTAAAATCCTCACGCGCAGAGATTCAATAGGAAGGACTGGCATTTACTTAAACGAGGAAGTTCCTGATTGGATGAGCTTTGAAGAGGCACTAAAGATGATTGCTGATAGAGATTCCAATGTTAGGAGAAAGGTTAGGGAGAGCGGGGGGATTTAGCTTAACGAATCGCTTCCAAGCTCAGATGGTCATAATAATAGCGCTTAAAGTCTTAAAATTTTTAGATCCATTTAATTTTACTCTCTTATCATGGATTAAATCTTAGTCCTCCAAAATCGCCACCGCCCTTACCGGACTTCCGGAGCCACCTGCAATTTTTAGAGGAAAACCTATAAACGTGAAGCGCTTCCCAACGAGCTTTTTTAGGTTTCGAAGGTTCTCGTAGATAGGAATCTCATGGGAGAGAAAGACCTTGTGTACCCGCTCATCCCCTATGCTCTCACCGTCGGTTCCCACAGCTTTAACACCGAGCCCCACAAGCTTCTCCGCCAGCTCAGGGGTTATCTCCCCGCCAGCGGTTAGGAGAAGGACAATCTTTTTTTCCAGCCTTTGAGGGAGCTCATCACCTTTGCACAGGTCAAGGACGACGCCTTCCCCGATAAACAGATCAAGGGAGAGCTCATCAACAGCATTGCCATTCTGCAAGAAGTGCGCAGGAGCATCTACATGTGTCCCGCTGTGCTCTCCAAAAGAAAGGGCATTCATGTAGTAGCCATCCTTCTCAATGCTCGCCCAGGGCTTTATCTCAACTTTAGGGTCGCCCGGATATGTGGAGGTCTCTTTGGAAAGAGTCATGGAGAGATCTACAATCCTCATTTTCACCACACAGGTAAAATAGGAGGAGATGTAAAAATACTTTACTCCCCCATCAAAACCCCGAAGATTACCGCCACCCACCAGACCTCAAGAAATGCAAAGCCTATGGTTGCCGTTCTTGTTATCAGCCATGCCGCAAAAATGGCATAGGCAAGGAGTGTCACTATCACATGAAGCCTGAGGAAGCCCTGATGTATCTCTCGCTCCGCCTTCATCCATCCCGTTGGAAGTGGAAGCCAGTCAAAGAAGGCCCCAACAAGGGCAAATATGGGGACATTAAAGAAAACTGTGGGGATGAATATCAGACCTGCAATCGCCACGCAAAGCATAGTTAAACGTTCTTTCTTCATGTTATCACCTCATTCTATTGTTGTCCTTTCAAATTCTATCATGGCTATCCCGAGCAGCAGCACGGCGAGGAACGCTAAAACGCCCCAGTCCATGCTGAGAGAGAATTTTGTTACGCTCTCTCCTACTAGATAGTGCCTAGCTCCATCAACAGCATATGTTAGGGGGTTCACATACGCCAGTGCCTTCATCCATTCCGGCATGCTCTCTATCGGATACATTGCACCGCTTAGGAATATTAACGGCAGCATGAGAACCATCATTATCATCTGAAAGCCTTCCATACTCTCCATTCTTAGGGCGAGGCTAACTCCAAATCCCGAGAATGCTATTGCGAGGAGAAATCCTATTGCAAGCGCTGGGATTATTCCGCTGATCTTAAGGTTCTCCGCGAGGAAGAATGTCAGAAGGAGTATTATTGCGCCCTGTATTACAGTTACTATGGAGTCTCCCAGGATCCTACCCACTATTCCTTCCTTTCTCGATGCCGGAGCCACTAAGACTTCCTTGAGAAAACCGAACTGCTTATCCCATATAACGCTGATGCCTCCAATGAAGCTCTGATTGAAGATCGTCATTGCAAATATGCCGGGTGCGAGGAAAGTTAGATAATCAACACCCCCAAATATTGCCCGTGCCGCGGGGAAGTTGAAGACCTTGCTCCACCCCAGTCCAAAGAAGACGAGCCATATTAGAGGGTTTATTATCATTCCCGCAACCCTAGACCTGGCCTTTGTAAAGCGCTTCAGCTGTCTGTATGCCATCGTTGTTAGTGCCTTCATGGACTCACCTCCTCATCCTCATTCTCATCCTAAATTTCATACCGCTCTCTTCCCTGAGTTCCCTTCCCGTCAGGTAAAGGAACACATCATTGAGTGTCGGTCTGTGATATGTAACCTCAAGAACCCTAATTCCATTCTTTTGAGTGAGTTCAAAGAGTCTTGGAAGAGACTCGGCGGCATTCACAACGTCAATCCTAACCCTCCCGTCCTGGAGAATTTTGCATCCCCTTATAAAGTCGGCGTTGAGACATTTAACCTCCTCAGGTGCGTTGAGTTTGAGGTAGATCACATCATTCCCTATGAGTTTTTTGAGCTCCTCCGATGTGCCTTCGGCTATGATCTTCCCATGATCAATAATTGCTATTCTATCCGCCAGTTGCTCCGCTTCGTCCATATAGTGTGTTGTCAGAAATATCGTCATGTTGTGCTCCTCTTTCATTGCTTTTATGTATTCCCATATGTGAGCTCGGGTCTGAGGATCAAGTCCTATCGTGGGTTCATCCAAAAAGAGTATTTCGGGTTCGTGGAGGAGTGAACGCGCAATCTCAAGCCTGCGCTGCATTCCACCGCTGAATGTTTTCACGGCTTTATCCCTAAATCTATCAAGCTCCACAAACTTCAGGAGCTCATCTATCCTGTCCTTAAGTTCCTTCCCGTCATAACCGTAGATCCTGCCGTGTATGTACATGTTCTCATATGCAGTGAGATCCCTATCGAGGCTGGGATCCTGAAAAACTATCCCTATTTTCTTGCGAACTTCCCGGGGTTCTTTAATAACGTCATATCCTGCTACAATAGCCTTTCCCTGTGTGGGCTTTAAAAGAGTGGTGAGCATGTGAACAGTGGTGGTTTTTCCAGCTCCATTGGGACCCAGAAAGGCAAAGATTTCACCCTTCCTGACCTTAAAGGATATACCTCTAACTGCCTCCAGCTCTCCATACCTCTTTACAAGGTTCTCAACCACAATTGCATTACTCATTTAATTCCCCTCCAACCATTATGAGCTTAATCTTCCTCGTGAACTCTTTCATTTCCCGTGAGAGCTCTTTTTTCTGTTCCTCACTCATCTCGGGAAGGGTCTCTATTGCCATACGAAGGGTTTTTGCGAGCTCCTTTCCTCCCAGCCTGCCAAACTCCTTGAAGAGCTCCATACGTTCCAGAATTTCTTTAAGCTCCTCTTCATGGGCTCTGAGAAAATCCTTTCCCTTATCGGTTATCTGATAGACCTTTTTTTCTCTCTTTCCCTTACCCGCAATCGCTATGAGTCCATTTTTCTTTAAACTCGCAAGTATGGGGTATATAGCTCCCGCACTGGGTTGAGGAATCCCAAAGTGTTCTTCAAGGCTGCTCATGATGGCATAACCATGCATGGGTTTCTCCTCAAGGAGGCTCAGTATGAGCAGTTTCAGATATCCCCTGTATCTCGGCCTCTCCACAATATCACCCGATATATCTGTAGATATATATCACTTATAAAGCTTGCGGTCTTATCCAGATGATCTTACCCAAAAAAGCACGAAAGTTTTATTAACAATGATAACGATTTGAACAGTGAGGAATAATTATGAAAGGAGTGCTCTTCTCATACCTGTGCCTTTTTGGCAGCTGATATTTTGGGGTGGAAAAATGAACGAATACTATATTATAATGAGCATTGGGGGTGTTCTAACGCTCCTCGGAATAGTCTTTACATCAATACTCTTCATGAAATTGGAGAAATATGAAGTTCAGGGCAAAATGGCTCTTCTGGGAGCAGTTATAGGGGGGATTTTGATAAGCATGGGGTTCATAGGTGGCATGATGAGTTCATCAAAAGAAGTGGAAAATATTCTGATCGTGCTTCTCCTAACCGGCCCAGGGTTTATGATGTATTCATTCAGTATAGGAGGCTTTCTTGCACTCACAAAGAGATTTGTGTTTCAGTTTCTGGCAATCCTTGCGAGTTTCGTTGTTTTATACAATCATTTTGATCACATCATGGGGCTCCTGTACGTGGGAACGCTTTTGGCTCTTTTTGTCATTATGAATACCATTCTCTTCCTGCCCGGGCTTTCATCATCGACGAAGACTCCAACACTCATATCTTCATGGCTTCTCGTGGGCTATTCTTGGCTGAGGGGGTTCATACATAAGGAGACACTGGATATTTTATCAATCCTCATACTCTCCCTCTATCTCGGAGCTGTTGTTCTATGGCTCTACTCCCTGATAGATATTTATAGACATTTAAGATGACCGCAAAAAATTTATGTTCGTGAGATCAATGCTCCATGGTGGGCTGGATGAAGCTGATTTTAAAACCCCTCTTTGAAGCAGAGCTTCCGGGGGATTTTGTTGAAGTGCTGAGACAGAAGCTTAGGGGACGGGAAATCAAAGAGGGCGAGACGATAGATATTGACCTCCTGGGAAAGCCCCTTAAATTTAAGGTTCTGTACTCCGAGCCCAAAATTCTCAGGGTGAGGAGGAATACCGAGATTGAGATTTTAAGCCAGGAACTTTCGATAATCAGACTTGACCTTGGAAGTGAGGCTGAAGACCTGCTAACCTTCCGGGATGGCTTCATCGTGGTTTTTGATGATGAGGTTTTGATTTTAAACCATAATGGGCACAAAATTTATAAACAAAAGTTTGAAAACCTTAAAAAAGTTAATGTTGTTAAAAATACGGTGGCGGTGCTCCATGGCAAAGAACTCACACTCATCACTCTCCCTTGAGCGCTTCACATTTAACGAAAGCTGGGATGGAAAGAGAGATAGAGCTTTCAAAATCGTGAAGAAACTCATGGAGATGTACCCAAGGAGGAAGATCCTGCAGGGAGAGCCCTATTTTACCCTCATCCGGTGCATAATATCCCAGAGGACAAAGGACGAGACAACCGATCATGCCAGCGAAGTTCTCTTTGAGAGATATCCCACAATCGAGGATATATCCAGTGCGAAAATAGAGGAAATTCAGAGGCTCCTTAAGGAGAACGGAGTGGGATTGTGGAAAACCAAAGGGAGATGGATTGTTGAAACCTCAAGGATCCTTCTCAAAAAGTACGAAGGAAGAGTTCCTGACAATATTGAGGAGCTCATGAAGCTTCCTGGAATTGGCAGAAAGTGCGCCAATATTGTTCTAGCATATGGGTTTGGCTATCAAGCCATCCCCGTTGATACTCATGTTAACAGGATAAGCAAGCGCCTTGGGTTGGCTCCGCCAAGGATTGCACCCGAAAAGGTTGAGGAATATCTGAGGGAGCTCATCCCAAAGAACCTGTGGATTTACGTAAACCATGCAATGGTTGATCACGGAAAGAGGATATGCCGTCCCATAAACCCTCGCTGTGAAGAATGCCCTCTAAAAGAGCTCTGCTCCTATGCAAGAGGTTTAGTTAAAGAGGAGGACATAAAAGGCAGCACGAACAGAAAGAGACATTAATCCCCTTCCGCAAGCTCTTTGAGCTTATCGAGGTCGGAGCTTACAGCTATTAAAATGTCTCCCTCTTCAATTTTGTCGTCCTTTCCGGGGTTGTATATGTATCTCGTTCCTCTCTTGATTGCCAGAATTCTCGTTCCAATTTTGCTTGGAAGTTTGAGATGTCCTAATGTTTTGCCTATAAGAATGGAACCCTTTTCTACCTTAACTCTGCCGAGCTCCTCCTCGGTGTCCTCCATTATACTATGAATTATTGGGTGTGGCTCTACATCCCTGAGGATTAGATCCGATATTTTGTAAGCGGCATCCGAAATCTGTTCGTTTATATTCGCCATGTCTATGACGCTCAGCAGTTTTATGGGTTTTTCCTCCTTTCTGGCAGCTTTTAAAGCGAGTTTCTTAACCTTAAGCGTCAGCTCGTCCATGCGCTCCTCCAATAGGTAGACCTCTTCCGCAATATCTTCGCTGTTATACATAACGGATGAGAAGGCGAGATCAACCATGAGAGAGGATAGATCCTTCATTTCGACGAGACAGTTCTTAATCTCCTCAAGCTCACTCATTGCCTATCACCTTGATAATACCCCTTGAAATCTCCTTCAGGGAGTCGATTGATGTTTGAGTTCCCCTCCCTATCAGGACATCATTCACAAGAATTTTGAAGTCTCCGTCGGGTGCAAATATCCATCTTTTACCTCTCCTTACCGCGATTATCCATACGCCTGTGTTACTAGCCAGATCCAGCTCTTCCAGGGTTTTTCCAACGAGGATTGAGTCCGGGGAGACTATGACCTTTCCTATAACCTCCTCACTCTCGAGGATTGCCTCCTTTATGATTGGGTGAAGCTCTATGCCATCGAGAACCATTTTGGCAAGGTCGGCGGCGGCATTTGATATATCGTCTATGGCATGGGCCATCTGGAGTATCGATGTTATCTGCTCGGCGTCCTTTGGGTTTCTGGCTGCCAGCACTGCATGTACCATCAGATGGTAGTTTAGCATGTCGAGGTATTCCTCGAGCTCCAAAACTTCCTCAGCCAGGTCCTCCTCTCCAAAGAGGATTGAAGAATAGGCTAAATCTACCATAAACTCTGCAGTATTCTTCATTTCAATGAAAATTTCCTTAACGCTTTTTGGCTTGTACTCGTACTCCTCCCATTCTTCCACCTTGCTTCCACCATTTAAAGGGACTATCATTTAGGCTTATTTAGTTTTCGATGCCATCGGGATGGGGGTTTGATTTATGAGTGAAGATGCGATTAGAGTGTTTTTGATGTCTCCTTAATGCAACTATTGGCGGAACTACAATTGTTATTCTAACAGTATCTGACTTTCGATACTGTCAGGGTAAGAGAAACGCTCATGATAATTCGCAAAAGAGGATAAAACCAAACCCACACTTATCCTAACAGCACCTGACTTTCGATGGGAAAACTTATATACCATATTTGGCATACCTAACTCGATAAAAAGCACGGTGGTGGCAGCAATGGAGAGTGATAGCAGTGGTAGTCCTTCACGAGCTGAAAAAGAAAATCGTAGAAGCCTACAGAATTACCCTACCATCATTATTTACGTCCCAGATATTCGGGCTATTTGGAGGAACTTTTCTTGGTAAGTACTTTGAGACAATTAGAAAGGAATTCCCGGGCCTCCTAGTGGTTCTCCCGGGGATAATGGGGCTCCGGGGCAATGTTTTTGGTTCTATGGCATCCCGCTTTTCCACCATGCTGTACTTGGGCGATCTAGAACCTTCCCTGAGAGATAAAAAAGTCCTTAAGGAGATAGTCCTCAGAATGCTCATCTCTCTGATCCCTATTTTAATACTCTGGATTATCGGAGTCGTTCAGGGTATTAAGAAAAATGCTGTGGATGTGCTTTTAGTAGTTGTCACGTCCACAATACTCGTCTCATTCATTCTGGGATATTTCACGTCATTTGTGACAATTTTTTCATTTAAGAGAGGTACAGACCCCGATAGCATAGCCGCCCCTTTAGTGGCTTCCATGGGTGATTTTCTTACTGTTCCTTCTCTCGTACTCTTCATACTCCTGGTTGGGTATTCTCCATCGGGATTTCGCATATTCAACTATCTCTGTTTGATACTCTTTTTCCTGCTGGTTGGGATAAGCAGGGTTAGAAAGAGCGAACTTCTCGAACTCAAGCAGGTTTTTATAACAATAACTGCTCTTGCACTCCTAGCGACTATATCCGGCTCAATTTTGGCTCATTATAGCGGGGTAATCCAAGCTTCCGTTATCTTGAGTTTTATATATCCCTCCCTGCTTAGCAGTTTTGGGAACTATGGTTCCATAGTAGCGGCAAAAACCTCCACCAAGCTCCATCTTGGAGAAATTGAGCGCTTTTTATGCTGGAGATCGCTAACAGATATCATTGCCCTTTTTACAACGACTCCTATAATAGGGACCTCAAAGCTCCTCATAGGCATAGCACTTGTAAAGTTAACCACCAACACACCCATTCCCCATTCGGCATATCTAATAGCCTTGACTTATCCATTCATGGCGCTTTTTATAATGTTCTATGCCTATACTATCTCCTATTTTCTGTTTTCCAGGAACATTGATCCGGATCATGTAGCCATTCCCCTCATAGCGAATAACAGTGATATATTTGGAACAATCTATGTTGTATTACTTGCAAAAGCAATGATAGGTGTTTAGAATGCTCGGAGCATCAACCTCATGCCTGGCGGATAAAAGTTTAGGAGTAGCCCTGCACAAGCTCACCAAAGTTGATGGGCTTGACTTTGTTGAAATCGTTAACGAAGGCTACCACGTTTTAGACGAGCATAACTACCGACTCCACCTCGAATCACTCGAGAGCTATAAATTGAAGAGCATTATCCACGCTCCTTTCAGCGATGTAAACATAGCCTCACTTAACGAGCGCATAAGGCGGACAAGCTTGGAGATAATATTCGAAACCCTCAAAATCGCCCAGAACATGGGATCACTCCTCGTGGTCTTACACCCCGGTCACCGCTCCCCGTTGAGCGGGAGGTTTCCTAAGGCATACGAGAAAGTCCACAAGCGCTCTCTCGAGGAGATAGATAAAATTGCACAGAGGCTCGATGTTAAGGTCGGTCTGGAGAATATGCCAACGTTTCCTATTTTGGACGGACAAACTGTTGAGAGAATGTCCGAATTTCTCGATGGGACTGACCTATACGTTACCTTTGACGTTGGGCACTTGAACACAGTCAACGGAGAGTTCAATCATTTTATCGACACCTTAGGAGATAGGATAATCCACGTCCACCTCCATGATAATGATGGAAAAAGCGATTCACATCTTGCTCTTGGCGAAGGGAATATCCAGTGGGAAAAAATCCTCAAGCTCCTACCACGAAGGGCCACATGGGGCTTGGAGATGAAGCGGATTGAAGATTTGGAGAAAAGCATAAAATTTTTAAAAAGATGAGGCTCACTTGAGCCTCTCCTTCATGAACTTTTCGAGGTTGTCCATAGCCTTCTCGAGGACTTCGACGGGTGCTAGGAATATTGACCTGAAGTGGCCTTCGCCACCCTCGCCGAAGCCGGAACCGTGGACGAACAGGACATGGGCGTTGTGGAGCACATCGAGGACAAATTCCTTGTCGCTCTTCCATGGTCCTTCCTCAATCTTCGGGAAGATATAGAACGCTCCCTCCGGCTTTTGGGTGCTTATGCCCGGCATCTCATTGAGACGTTTGTAGATGTAGTCCCTCCTTTCTTTGAGCTTGGCCATATATTCTTCGAGATAGTCCATTGAACCTCTAAGGCCAGCTATGGCTGCTTTTTGAGCTGGAGTGTTTGGACATAGCCTTATTCTCGCGAGCTTTCCAATTGCCTCCCTCACTTCAGCGAGCTTGTTCTCCGGGTCGACGAAGTACATGTATCCCAAACGCCAGCCCGTTGCAAAGTAGACCTTTGAGAGACCGTTCATTCCGATAACGGGCACATCCTTTGTGAGTGAGCTTGGAGAAACGTGCTTTCCTTCGTAGGTCATTAAGTCATAAATCTCGTCGCTTATTACGGGCAGCTCATATTCGCCGGCCAAATCTATTATTTCCTTGAGCGTCTTCTTCTTATAGAGTGCACCGGTGGGGTTGTTTGGGTTTATAATTGCTATTGCCCTCGTCTTTTCGGTAATCTTCTTTCTCATGTCGTCGACATCAGGCTGCCAGCCTTCTTCCTCAATTGTTCTATACGCCTTAGGAACGCCTCCATAGAACTTGACCAAGCCAACATACGGGGGATAGCTTGGGCCGGGGATGAGGATTTCTTCACCGCCGTCGATGAGGGCTCCAAAGAGGAACTGGAGCGCCTCAGTAACGGCCGCTGTCACTTGGACATCATCGGCAGTTATGTCTATGCCGTTTTTCTTCCTTTCGCGCTCGGCTATAGCTTCTCTAAGCTCCGTATCACCTTCACTATCGCCGTAATAGTTGTGGCCTTCCATAATAGCTTCACAGTATGCCTTTTTCATGTGCTCTGGGGCATCGAAGTCAAATTTAACCGGGTCGCCTATGTTGAGCTTGATCAGTTT
>NZ_JBMXHE010000030.1:0-13862 GCF_053987695.1 Palaeococcus sp. (in: euryarchaeotes) | reverse complement strand
AAAAGAGAAAAGTCAAAAATTCCCCCATTGGAGGACTATAAAATCGATACTCAAGTTCTATTTTTCTGCTTCACTTTTCGTATTGCATCAAATAAATGTACATTTGTTTTTCTTGGATAGACTTTATCCAAAGACCAAATCCTCACTAATGCAATGCCCGCATTAATCCTAAAGAGGCCCTTCAAGAGGCGATATGATTTTCTTTTCATGATACCTCACTCAACGCTCTCTTGTTTCTTATAACATTTAAATTTTGCTGGGAGTTTATAAATGTACATGCTGTTGGAGTAGAGAATGCTTTGATAATGCCAGTAAAAGAAACTAAAATTACACTCATATCCCAAAGTATCATAAATGCAAAGGCATGAAAACAAAATGTTAAGGGAAAAACCAGCCTTCACTTTTCACCCATACTAATAATCATCTTCCACATTCTCACGGTGTATTCCACCGTAGGCGGGTAGCTCTGCACAATCTCTACTATTTCGGCATTCTTCTTGAAAATTGGAGCGCTTTCCAACAGTTTCTCGAGTTTTTCTCTACTTGTTGCTCTCCATAAGGTATAACTTCCAAGGTTAAAGTTGTAACTGGCTAGAAATTCTATTCCTTCAGGTAGTTCAGATAACCGCTCAAAGAATTTAGCAGCCTCTTTAATGGCACCTAAAGCTTCTGCGTCTGTCCACTTATGGGTTACGAGATACATCGGCATTCCAACACCTCCAATATCATTTACATTTTTACTGTCTCAGCGGGAGCACCTAGAAGAGGAGAAATACCTGCATTGCTATGCTCCACTACCTTATACTCCCCTCCTCTTGTAGAACTTTTAATTGGAAATCTCACTTATTTTATATAAAGATTTTGCTTGAGTAATATGCAAGTTTTATGCACAAAATTTTATATATAACAACTTTTATTTTGTTGTTTAGAATAAAATTTTTGATATATTCCAATGCAAAGGGGATTTGTTACCCTGACAGTATGGGGTATTTAACCGTAAAGTTCATAAGTTGTTGTTGGTGATACGTATATGTCTGCATGAATACGTATGGTGAGAGAGGCGAGGAATCGGCGGATGGAGTGCTTGGAGACGAGAGAATCCACGTGAACTTAACCATACGTAGACAGGTGTGAACACTTGCAAGGCAGAGGTTCGCTAATGTGAGCCGTTTGGTGGAGAGGCTCCTTGAGGTGGCTTTGAATCTTGAATCGAGCCTTGAAATTGTTAGAATTGGTGATTGGGGGTGCCGGGGTAGCCTAGCTCGGGAAGGCGGTGGACTCGAGATCCACTGGGCGTTCGCCCACCAGGGTTCAAATCCCTGCCCCGGCGCCATTGCCGAGCTATTCTAAAAGCATTATCCAGTGAACCTCATCTATCTTAACCAGTAGAGCTTTTCCTTTATTACCTGTAAAATCAGTCACATTTTCCAAAATTATAACTTCATCATCAAAATTCTTTAAAACACCGCTGAAGAGCTGGTCTCCATTTATAGAAACCACGACCTTTCTGTTGAGCCAGTCTTTTAGTATCTCATCTGCCAGGAACGGCTTTTCCTCGCCCATTATTCCACCCCTCTGAGATAATCCCAAAAGATATAAATGCTTTTTGTATATTCTGCACGGGTGAAAAAATGAGGTTTGCTGTAAAGGATGAATCCACGAGGAGGGCATTTCTTGAGGAACTTAGGGCTAATGGGATACGCCATGACGTTAGAGAGGAGCTCGGATATGAAAGCTTCATAGGATATGTAATCGAAGGAACATTCGAGGAAATCGGGGAAACAATTAACAGGATTGAAGGTGAACAGAAGGGGATGATCTTTCAGGGATTCACCACATTTAAGGAGCAGTTTCTCCATGCCCTGGAGCATTTGAAGGAAGGCAAAAAGATAGAGGATCTTCTGACTGAGGGATACTGGATTGGAGATGTTTTGGATCAGTTAATGAGAAATGAAGCGATCGATATTGATGGAGAAGGGTGTGTAAAACTCAAAGAGGGCATGGATGTTACAAAACTTAAGCTGCAGTTTAAGATACCCTATGAGCTCGTTCAGGAACCTGAAGCCATTGAGAAAGTCGCTAAACAGTTCGCTTTTATCGATCTCGTGCCTCAATATGTTGTGGAAATTAAAGAGATGGAGCTCACCAAAATCAATGCTGCCTTGAACATTGCCGCAAAATATTTCGATGAGAGAAAGGTCTTGAGAGCGTACTTTGCCCTGCTTTCAAAATCCATAGTTTCAAGGGAAGTCCTGAGCATTTTGGAACAGCACGAGAAGATTCAAAAAGACGTTATAATAGAAAGCTTTTTGACTTCGTCCCCTATTGAAATATCGAGCGAAAAAGGGCTTCTGGTCATAAACATAGCAGGCAAGAAAGCAATGGAGAATATTTTAAGGCAACTCGAGAAAGAGGGCTACATAGATATAAAAGCAGGAAAAATCAGGAAGGTTAAAGGGGGAGCTCTGTAGTTTCCTTATGCACCTTCAAGACCACCATTGTGTGGGTAGCCACTACCCCCTCCACCTCTCCAACCCTATCAAGGAAGACATTGAGCTCATCGCTGTTTCTCGTTCTAATCTTCACAACCATGTCATAGTTTCCCGTTGTCTCATAGATTTCCACTATTTCCGGATATTTCATAATTTCCTTAGCAACCCGGGTATACATACCCGCCTTTGATTTTATTAGAATAAAGGATAGCATCGTAAAGCCGAGGGACTCGGGATTTAAGATTACCGTGAACTTTTGTATGACCCCATTATCCTTAAGCTTCTTTATCCTCTCGTAAATCGTGGATTCAGCAAGTCCAACTCGTTTAGAAATTTCCCTAAGCGGAGTTCTGCTGTTTCTCTGAAGAATCGCCAATATCTTCTTATCCACTTCATCAAGGCTCGCTCTCATAACATCACCGTCTAAAATTTTTCGGCATACTTTATAAATTTGGCGCAAGGTGATTACCATAGATTTATAAAAAGGCATCAGGTTAAGAGGTTTAGAGGTGAGAGAATGCCCACCAACGTTACCATCGAGTACCTGAAAGCTGAAGAAGAGTATCAAAAAGCTAGAACCATCCCTGAGAAGATTAGGGCACTTGAGAAAATGTATGCGACGGTTCCAAAGCATAAGGGAACCGAGAAGCTCAGGCTTCAAATCAAGCGCAAGCTTTCCGAGCTTAGGAAGGAACTCGAAAAGCAGCAAGCGCAAAGAAAAGGGGGAGGCTATTCTTTCAGTGTTAGAAAGGAAGGTGCTGCCCAGATTGTCCTGGCGGGCTTACCCAACGTGGGCAAATCCTCACTCCTGAAAACCCTCACAAATGCGGATATAGATGTGGCTGATTATCCCTTCACCACAGTTGAGCCAATCCCCGGAATGATGCATCATAAAGACGTTCAAATCCAGCTGGTGGAGGTTCCGGGACTTGTTGAAGGAGCGGCACTTGGAAAAGGTATGGGCACGCAGCTTTTAAGCGTCATAAGAAATGCCGACGCAATAGCCATTGTTGTGGATCTCTCAAATGATCCCACAAAACAGATGGAAATTCTCATGAAGGAGTTTGAGAGGGCGGGTATCAAGGTAAACAAGAGAAAGCCGAGAATAGAGATAAAGAGAACCTCCATGGGGGGCATCATAATCAACGGACAGGAGAACATAAAAGGAGATATAAGAGACGTCATGAGAATGCTTAGAGAAGAAAAGATACACAGCGCCGAAATCACGGTTAAAGAACCTGTGACCCTTGAAGATTTCTCAGATGCCCTTGATAATAGCCTCGTCTGGAAAAAGGCGATAATTATAGCAAATAAAGGAGACGCTCCGGGGAGCAGGGAGAGCTATGAGAGACTTCTCAGGGAATATGGGGAGCGGTTTAAAATAATTCCAGTTTCCGCAAAGAAGAGGATAAAATTAGAGGAGCTTAAAGAGGCACTTTATGAAATAGCAGGGGTCATAAGAGTGTTTACAAAATCACCGGGAGAAGATCCCGCGTATCCACCAATACCCATGAAAAAAGGCTCCACCGTTATCGAGGTCGCAAAGAAAGTGCATAAAGACTTTGCGAAGAACTTTAAATATGCGAGGGTCTGGGGGAAGAGCGTTAAATTCCCAGGACAAAGGGTGGGGGCGGAGCACGTTTTGGAAGATGGAGACATAGTGGAGTTTCATATCAGATGAGATCCTCAATTTTAAATTTATCCCCAGTTAAACTGTCCATTACATACTTCTCCTCCTCTTCAAAAATCCAGAAGACCTTGTACGCCTTCTCTTCCCTGAGGATTTCAATCCTGGGAGTCCACCATGATATTATCCTTAAATTGCCCCATTCAAATGCGCTCTCGATAGCCTTCTGCCTAGCCTCTTCATCGCTTACTAGGGGATCCATAACTTGGTCTTCCCTCACGGTCCATTCATAAATATCTATGATTCCATCACCCCTCTCCACACCGAAGCGATACAAATCAACATAAGCAAAATAGTCAAATACTTTGTCAGGTCTTCCTAAACGTTTGTAAAACAACCTCATGTGGAACAAATGGTACGGATATAACACAAATGTGGCTGGTACTTCGGGTTTGAAGATTGGTCTCATGACTTTAACCTTCAACATTTGACCACCTCCTCTAGATAGCTTCATTATAATTTAAAACATTATGCATGAAATTGTATTCATTGAAACATATATCAAGTATACATCCCTCTATTTGAAATATTTTGCGGCGATAAAGTTATATATGTAAAATTACAGAAATGAAATATGTTGAGCATTGCTCAACATCTCTGTCTGGAGGTGGTAGAATATGGGTCTTAGCGGCGCAGCTTGGGCAACATTGATAATACCTACTCTTTTGGGGATTTTAACGATGTTGCTTTACGGCTACTGGGACAAAATAACGGGAAAGGAGTACTATGTGGATGATGAGATTTTGGCATACGACGAAGACCTAATGGAAGCTCTCAAAAAGGAGGGTAAGGCATGAACGCGGGGATTGCACTTGGGTTTTTGATTTATTTGGGTATCCTTGCTTACATCGGTTGGTGGGCCAATAAGTATACCAAGACAGAGGATCAGTACTTCGTCGGTGGAAGAAAGGTACACGTTCTGGCAGCAACATTGAGTGATAAAGCTAGCGATTTTAGCGGCTGGTTGATGCTGGGATATCCCGGTGCAGCATTTAAAGCGGGTCTCGGAGCTTTTTGGGCTGCAATAGGATGTCTCTTTGGAACCCTAGCGGACTATGTTTTAATAGGGCCAAGACTCAGAATTTATGCAGGTAAATTCAGGGCAATTACCGTACCTGACTACCTAGAAGCAAGACTCAAGGACGATACAAAGCTTATAAGAATCCTAGGAGCATTGATCATACTTATATTCATGAGTGCATACGTGGCGGCTCAGTTCGCAGCCGGTGGGAAAACATTTGCGGAAGGCTTTGGGATAAGCGTCAATACAGGAATACTTATAACAGTTATCATACTGACAGCTTACGTTATTACAGGAGGATTCTTTGCCGTCGTTTGGACGGATGTCGTGCAGGCAGGCTTTATGCTCCTGACTTTGATCATAATGCCGCTGCTGGCACTCTCAAAAATTGGAGGGTTAGGGAGAGCAACCGAAATAATGAGCCAAGTCGAGCCAAGCCATCTACATCCCTTTGGAGGAGCGGCTGGAATAGCGGCTTTGATATTTGCTATAGGATACGCATCCTGGATTGTAGGTTATTTAGGGCAGCCGCACATAGTTACTAGGTACATGAGTGTTGAGGATCCAAGAAAGCTTAGAAGGCCCGGAATCTTTATAAGCGGTACTTGGACAATAATAGTCTTATGGGGTGCTTTCTTCGCCGGATTCCTTGGCTTTGCAATGGCTAAAGCGGGAATATTAACGGTCAGCGACCCCGAGAGAGTTATCCCTGCAATGGCTGTGGAATTGATGCCCTCATGGATTGCAGGATTTGTTATAGCCGGTATAATTTCGGCCGTCATGAGTACCGCAGACTCGCAGCTTCTTGTAGCTTCCTCCGCAATAACAAGAGACGTCTATCACAAAGTTCTAGGAAAAGAGCTCGGAAAGAAGCAAATGGTTAACATCGGTAGATTGGTCGTTCTTGGTGTAGCAATCTTTGCCCTCTACAGTGCTCTCACCGGAAGCAAGGTAGTCTACCAAATGGTCGCAACCGCTTGGGGTGGACTTGCAGTGGGATTTGGTCCCATACTTACGCTGAGCCTCTGGTGGAAACGCGTAACAAAGGAAGGTGGAATAGTAGGAATGGCATATGGACTACTCTCAGAGGTACTCTTAGAGGCTAAGATTTATGGATGGGCATTCACAAAGGATGCTCCAGGAATCTTTGGAACTATAGGAGGATGGTTCCAGGATATTCCAGTGTTTTTCATCAACTTCTTCGTGACTTTATTCGTCATCATAATCGTCAGCCTGCTCACAAAGCCACCTGAAGAGATAGTCAAAACACACGAGAATATCTTTAAGAAGGTCCCAATACAGAGCAGCGGAAAGACTATCATGGAAACAAGGGCAAAGAGCCAGTTTGAAAACGTTGCCGAGTTTGTTAAAGCCAAGAGTTTGGCTTGAATTTTTTCGTTTTTTATCTCTTTATTCAAAAGCATCTTTATGAAATGCAAGTTTTATCCGAAGAAGGGCATATAAATTATGCTCCGGAGTATAAGCATGAAAATTTACATGGGTGAAATATTATGCGCTTGAATGAACATCCCATTCTAAACTTCCAAAAAAGAAGGGGTAAAAAGATAAAAATTTATTTTGAAGGGCAACCCTTAGATGCTTATGAAGGCGAAACAATAGCAATGGCTCTTCATGCAGCCGGAATTAGAGTGCTCAGCTACAGCGGAGAAAAACACAGGCCGAGAGGTCTCTTCTGCGCAATTGGAAAGTGCTCATCATGTCTAGTTAAAGTGAATGGAATTCCAAATGTGCGCTCTTGCATTACATTAGTTGAAGATGGTATGAGGATAGAAAGGCAACAAGGAAAGGAAGAAATTCCAAAAACTGTTAAACCACCTCAATGGAAAGATGCCATTAAAGTTGAAGGAGACGTAGTGATAATTGGGGGAGGCCCTGCTGGACTAATGGCGGCAATTAATGCTGCAAAAGCAGGTGCTAAAGTTGTTTTAATAGACGAAAATCCAATGCTTGGAGGACAGCTTGTAAAACAAACCCATAAATTCTTTGGAAAAAGAGAACAGTTTGCAGGAGTCAGGGGGGTTAAAATCGCCGAGATATTAATAGAACAAGCTGAAAAAAACGAGAATATTGAGCTTTATACCGAAACTTCAGCTATCGGGATCTTCCAAGAAAATGATAGAAAATTAGTTGTGGCGATTAGAAAGAATAAGGAATTAGTTGAATTTTGGGGAAAGGCTATAGTCGTGGCTACGGGTGCTATGGAAAAAATGATTCCTTTTGAGAATAATGACCTCCCCGGTATCTACGGAGCAGGAGCAATACAAACCCTCATGAACACCTACGGAGTGAAACCCGCCGATAGAGTGCTTATAGTGGGAGCAGGAAATGTTGGGTTAATTTTAGCTTACCAACTCCTTCAGGCAGGTGTCGAAGTTAAAGCTATTATCGAGGCAATGCCCAAGGTTGGAGGATATTTTGTACATGCAGCGAAGGTTAGACGCTTGGGGATACCCATCCTGACAAGACACACAATATTAAGGGCAGAGGGGAAAGAAAAGGTCGAAAGGGCTATCGTTGCACAATTGGATGAAAATTGGAAACCAATCCCCGGAACCGAGAAAGTTTTTGATGTGGATGTGATTGCACTGGCAGTAGGTCTAAGACCTAGCATAGAACTTTTGCACCAAGCCGGATGTCAAATAGCTTACGTCAGAGAATTAAGCGGTCACGTAGTTAGAAGAGATGCACGCATGGAAACTACCATTAAAGGCATTTTCGTGGCAGGGGATGCCGCAGGCATTGAAGAAGCCACCACAGCAATGCTGGAAGGTAAAATAGCCGGAATTTCTGCGGCATTATATTCGGGCAAATCAAACATATCTTGGTTAAAAGAAATAGAGAAAACCCAGAAAGAATTAACTGAATTCAGAAGCGGTCCCTTTGGAAAGCATGTTTTAGAGGGTATAAAGAAGGTTATGGTGGGTGAGATAAATGAGTGAAATCCCTGAATACCTCAGAAAGGGCTACATAGAGATAGAAGAGCTCAAGAAGATAATTGAACTTCCAAGTGAAGAGAGATTAAGAAAAAAGCCTGTAGCTATCCCGGAATGTCCGCAAGAAATACCATGTGCACCCTGCAGAGAAATATGCCCGACAGATGCTGTTATCATGGAAAATGTAAATGACATTCCAAGGGTTAATTATGACAAGTGCATTGGCTGTTCTCTGTGCGTCCAAATCTGCCCCGGCTTGGCATTCTTCATGGTGTATTATAAGGGAAATAAGGCAAGAGTTACAATGCCCCATGAGCTTCTTCCTATACCCTCTGTGGGTGAGGAAGTAGTGCTCTTAAACAGAGTCGGTGAAGAAGTTGGGAAAGGCAAAGTTATCACAGTAGTTCCGAGAGAAAAGAGCAAGGGGGATACACCTATAATAACCGTTGAAATGCCCATAGAGCTTGCATGGGATGTCAGAGCAGTGAAGGTGGTGAGAGAATGAGTGAAAAAGACATAATAATCTGCCGCTGTAATGATGTAACCCAGAAAGAGATAGAGGATCTAATAGATCAAGGCATCACTGACATCGAAGAGATAAAAAGGCTTACAAGGATTGGAATGGGTCCCTGCCAGGGAAGAACATGCATTCCTCTTGTAATGCGGATTATAGCTAGAAAAACAGGAAAAAAGATCGAAGAAATACCTGTTCCAGCCACGAGAGTTCCTACAAGACCTGTCCCTATGGGGGTTTTAGCGGGGGCGATGAACAATGAAGAGTGAGGCTAAGACCGTAATAATTGGTGGTGGAATCATAGGACTTGCCATAGCTTACAATTTAGCAAAGATGGGAGAGGAAGATATTGTTGTCCTTGAAAAAGGATATTTAGGTAATGGGTCAACATTTAGATGCGGCAGTGGGATAAGACAGCAGTTTGGTGATGAAGCAAACATTCAAATGATGAAGCGTTCCGTAGAGCTGTGGAGCGGACTTAAAGAGGAACTTGGAATGGATGTAGAATTCCGCCAAACAGGGTATCTCTTCCTTCTCTATGATGAGGAAGAGTTAGAGAGCTTTAAAAAGAACGTGGCACTGCAAAACAAGTTTGGTGTACCTTCAAGAATCATAAGTCCCGAGGATGCTAAAGAGCTCGTTCCTCCACTGAATACAGAGGGTATTATAGGAGCTGCCTGGAATCACACGGATGGAAAGGCTAATCCATTCAAAGCCGTTTTCGCTTACGCCAATGCAGCAAAAAAGCTTGGTGTTGAGATTTATGAGTACACCAAAGCGGAGGATATAAAAGTTGAAAATAGTGAAATCAAGAGCGTCATCACAGACAAAGGGGAGATCAAAACAAGAAGAGTTATCAATGCAGCAAATGCTTGGGCAAAGCTCCTCAATGCTAAACTCGGTATAGACATACCAATTGAACCCTATAAACATCAGAGTGTGAAGACCGAGCCAATAAAACCCGGTCAGATTGAACCCATGGTAATATCCTTCAAACACGATGGAGTTTATCTAACCCAAGAGGCAGAGCAAGGAGGAATAATAGGTGGATATGGACTCAAATACGGCCCCACGTATGACATTACTCCAACATACGAATTCCTCCGTGGAGTAAGCTATCGCTTTACGCAAATAATCCCCTCCCTAAAATATGTTAATGTTATAAGGATTTGGGGAGGTTACTATGCGGAAACTCCCGATGGAAATGCAGCCATTGGTAAGATTAATGAAATAAACGAGTATTACATTGCAGCAGGCTTCAGTGGGCATGGATTCATGCTTGCCCCAGTAGTTGGGGAGATGATGGCAGAGCTAATCGTAAATGGAAAAACTAAAAAACCACTCTGGTTCTATGACCCATACCGTTTCGAGCGTGGAGAGCTTAGAGGTAAAGCCATTCAGATGGGGTGAAAAGGCTCAATTTGTCCTTTTTATTAAAAAGGGGTGATGGTGATGATAAAGACAGATGTTCTTATAATTGGAGGTGGCGCTGCGGGTATAGTTACCGCTTTGACGGCAAAACAAAATTATCCCGATAAGGACATTATCGTTGTAAGAAAAGAGAAAACAGTTCTCGTTCCTTGCGGCATACCCTACATATTTGGGACATTGAGAAGCGTGGAGAAAGATCGTATTTCAGATGATATCCTAACAAAGAATGGGATAGATATACTGGTTGATGAAATACTTGACATTGACCTAAAAGAAAAAATGGCAGAAAGTAAGATGCATGGAAAAATTGCCTTTGAAAAGCTCGTTCTCGCTACAGGGTCAACGCCATTAAAACCGCCCATTAAAGGCATAAATTTGAAAAATGTCTTCTATATATACAAAGATGCTGAATACTTGAAAAATCTTCAAGAGAGGATTGAAGAAAGTGAAAAAATTGTAATAATCGGTGGAGGATTTATAGGGATTGAATTTGCAGATGAACTTAGAAAGCTGGATAAAGAAGTTGCAATTGTAGAGATGCTCCCTCACGTACTCTATGCATCATTTGATGATGAATTTTGTGAGTTAGCAGAAGCCGAACTAAAGAATATCGGTGTCAACGTATATACAAACACAAAGGTTGTAGAAATAACCGGTGAGGACTCCGTTAATGGAGTTCTCTTATCTACAGGGGAAAAGCTAGATACAGATTTAGTTATTGTATCCACTGGAGTCAGGCCAAATACAGAGCTTGCAGAAAAGAGTGGATTGAAAGTGACCAAATATGGCATAGAAATCGATGAATATATGCGCACTTCTCATCCAGATGTCTTTGCCGTAGGAGATTGTGCAGAGAAAAGGGACTTTTTCACAAGAAAGCCAAAACCAGCAATGCTTGCCTCCGTTGCAACTACAGAAGCTAGGATAGCTGGAGCAAATCTATATCAAATAAAAGCATTCAAACAATTTAAGGGAACTCTTGGTATATTCGCTACGAAAGTTGGAAACCTGTCTTTAGGGGCAGCAGGATTAATTGAAAGAAGTGCTAAAAAAGAGGGCTTCGAATATGTGATTGGAAGGAGTGAAGTGTTTGATAAACATCCTGCATCCCTGCCTGACTCAAACAAAGTCTTTGCGAAGCTCATCTTTACAAAACAGGGAGGCTTTTTCTTAGGAGGACAGCTGGCTGGTGGGGATACTATAGGGGAGATGATAAACTTGGTGGGTTTTGCAATCGAAAGTGGCTACACCGCATCCAAATATATCAACCTTCAGATAGGCACCCACCCCATGTTAACTCCTGCTCCTACGGCTCCAGCCACACTAAAAGCTGCAGAAGATGCTTTGAAGAAAATTTATCTTTAATTCCCCTTATTTCCTTCGCATTCTCATTATACTGACAGAATTTGTGATAAAGCCTGTAAAGAGGTACACTATTGCCAAGCACACCACAATTATCCCGACAGTATCATTTCCTTTTCCGATATCCATACCGTCAGGATAAGAGGTATGATAATGCCCGCAAAGAGGGTAAACCCACACCCACACTTATCCTAACAGCACCTCCGATATCCATATAAACCTCCTCCCTCGAAGTTTTGATGATGCTTATGAGTGAGTACTTTCCATACAGCGAACTTCGTCCACATCAGGAAGAATTCATCAGAATAGTTGAAGAAGCCGTTAGGGAAGGGAAAAATGCCATAATAGAAGCACCTACAGGATTTGGAAAGACAATCAGTGTGCTGGCGGGTGTTCTTCCCTATGCAAAGGAGCAGGGGTATAAGGTAATCTACCTCGCAAGAACACATAAACAGATGGATCGCGTCATAGAAGAACTCAAAGCGATAAATAACGCGAATCCGGTCAGCGGCGTGGAATTCAGAAGCAGAAAAGACTTGTGCCTTCATCAATACATTCAAAACTTCGCCCCCGATGCCTACAATGCAATGATAGTGTGCAGGAATTTAAGGAAGCTCAAAAAATGTGAGTTCTTTGAGAATGTAAAGAAAAAAAAGGAGGAATTCGATGAGATAGCAAACTACTTCCTGGAGAACCCCTCAGAGCCAGGCGAGATTTTAAGGTACTCGGAGATGCTCGAATTCTGTCCCTATGAGCTCACGCGCAAAATAGCCTTCGGCTCTGACGTTATAGTTGCCAGCTACCTCTACATGCTGAGCCCTTCAATTAGGGAGAATTTCATGAAGTATTTTGATTTTGATTACTCCGATCTAATCCTAATATTTGATGAAGCTCACAATCTGCCCGACCAAGCCATAAATGCATTGAGCGATAGGTTGAGCATTTTCAGTGTGGCACGGGCCATAAAAGAGGCGGATGAATACAATGAGCATGAGATAGCGAACTTCCTCAGCATATTCTCGAAAGGTCTCGAGAAGCTGTTTCAGGAGAAGGCTGAAGCTTATAAAGTGGAGGAAATCCCCATAAGTCCAGCTGATATATTCATACATCTCTTCGAAACGCTAAACATCAACTCTAGGATTCTCTTAAAATTCCTGAATCAGATGGTTGAAGTGGGAGATGCCATCAGGGAGGATAAAATCGAAAGGAACAAACCTCCCCGCTCGTACGTTGGAAGGGTTGGAGAGTTTCTTCTGAACTGGCTTGCAATGGTGGACAGGGAGGACTACCTCTTTTTAATGAAGAGAGAAAATGGATACTTTTCACTTGAGCTTGTGGCTCTTGACCCCTCGAAAGCGCTTGACTTTGTGAAAGAGGTTCATTCATGTATTTTCATGTCCGGAACGCTCTCCCCCATGGAGGCATTCAAAGATGTTATGGGTATTGAAAATGTCATGCTCAAGAAGTTTCCCCGCATGGTTAAGAGGGAGAATGCCCTTGTGATGGTTGCGAAGGATGTCTCCACGAGAGGGGCCGAGCGCGGGATGGATCTCTACAAGAGAATGGCTGAATACATTGTGGAAGCTTCAAAGCTCATTCCAAAGAACGTTGGAGTTTTCACGGCTTCCTATGAGGTTCTGGAAGGACTCATTTCCGTAAATCTCCCCCTTAGAATCCAGGAAGAAGTGGGAAAGAAGGTTTTCATCGAAAAGAAGGGAGCAACCTCAAAGGAAAATGATATCCTCGTTAAAGCGTTTAAAAATGCTTCCAGAGGAGAGGGAGGCGTTTTGCTGGGAGTTATGGGAGGAAGAAACAGCGAAGGGCAGGATTATATGGGGGATGAGATGAACGGGGCAATTTTGGTAGGAATACCTTACTCAAGACCAACCCCTAGAGTGGAAGCCCAGGTGAGATATTTTGAGAACAAATTCCAAAGGAAGGGGAGATACTATGGTTACTACCTCCCGGCTCACAGGAGGCTGGCTCAAGCGGCGGGAAGGGTTCATAGAAGCGAAGAGGATAGAGGTGTTGTTTTAATCCTCGATTACAGGGCATACTGGAGCAACATAAAGAGGGATCTGCCCGATTGGATGGTCGACTCAATGCGGATTGTAGATTTCGAGAAAATGAAATCGTACCTCAGGAGATTCTATAAATGATGAGTTTTTAAATAAAAAGGAGGAGATCATTTTCTCCTCCTCATGAGAAGGGGAATTAATGCCAGTGCAACTATTGTGGCCGGTCCGCATGTTCCCCCTTGAGCACTCGAAGTTGGTGTAGTTATCGAGCTGGTGCTCGTTGTTGTCGTGGTTGATGTTGTTGTGCTCGTTGTTGATGTTGTGGTTGTTGACGTTGTTGTAGTGCTTGTTGTTGTACTTGTACTTGTAGTTGTGGTTGCTGG
>NZ_JBMXHE010000029.1:0-17722 GCF_053987695.1 Palaeococcus sp. (in: euryarchaeotes) | reverse complement strand
AAGGCGTCCTTTCAAAACCGGCCTTAAGCGCTTGAAACCCTTGGAGCAGATCCCTAAACGATAACCCCGAACCGTTTTGCGGTAGGGGTAGCGGGCCGAAGACCCGGCCCGCGGGCCGAACCTCATGGTGATGGGCCCGCAAACCTCCCCACTCTCGTTGGAACCCTCGCAAAGGGGAGGAGGTCAGATCCCTTAATCTCAGCTATCCCCGATTCCATAACATGATCTCCTCTACTGAGCTTATATTCCTAGCTTTTGGATGCTTCAATTCACCAACGATGAAGGCAAAATCAACGACATCGAACATAGGAAAGTCGTTAAGTCCATCGCCAACGGCATAACTCTCAAGTTCCCCAAGCTTTGAATAGAGGTTCAGGAGCATTTTAGCCGCTTTTCCTTTATCCGTCTTCCCATGGACGCTCCAGAATCTGCTCCCCCTCGAAACCTCAAATCTCCTTCTAAGTACCTCTTCAAATCCTCCTTTCTCCCACTTAAATACAGTTTCAGAGTAGTCCCTTTCCCTCGCAAGCTCCGCAAGCCTTCTCGGAAGACCTGTGAACTCCATGATTTCGTTGAGAGTTGAGTTTCCATAGTATTTGAGGCCAAATTCATCGCTTATCTCATCCAGAGCGGCCTTTATCACTTCATATCTCTCCCCGAGCTCTATTATCTTATATTGATCATCCTCCATTGAATATGCAAATTCGAAGGGGAAGTATCCTTTGGGGATGAAAATCGCGCTTCCGTTTTCCACTATGAAGGGTTCCTCTATTCCAAGGGCTTTTCTGTAGTATTCCTGTTCCCTCCGCGTCTTTGAAGAGTTAAAGACTATTTTAAATCCACCCTTCTTGAACTCCCTCACCACATCCCCGGCAGGCTCCGGGGAATAGTCGTCGCCGAGGAGTGTTTTGTCCAGATCCAGAAATATCACTTTCATAAACCTCACACTTCGAATTTAAAGAGGGTCTCGGCGTTATCCTCCACGATTTTCATCCATTTATCCGCATCTATAACCTCTATGGGCCTCATTATTCTGGGCTTTGGAGGCTCTTCACCCTCCTTCAAGATGCCGTGAAGCTTTAAGTCCTCCAGGATTTGCTCTTTAAGCCGATTAGAGGCAAGTTTCGAGTGATATATAACACCCAGAGAGCTTAAAATCATGTCCGCCACGTGCTCTTTGCCTTTCTCCTCATGGAGGTGCGGGTTTAGGGTCTCAATCTGGAATATCTCAATTCCCTGGTTATAGACCTCCTTGTATTCCTCAATGTTCTCCCAGACACCGAAGCGCTCAAAGAGGAATGCCAGCTCAAAGGGTTCTATTGAATACCCTGTTGAAAAGGGCATCATCTCTGCAAGCTTTATAGTCATCGCATGCTCTCCGGCGTTGCCCGTTACAATTATGCTCGTCTCAAAGTTTGTCCCCTCCCCGATAAGGGCATTCATATATCTGTTCGTTATTTCACTAACTCTACCCCATTTTCTGAAGTAGAGGCCCCTCTTTCCAACCTTTGGCTTGTGACGCCAGCTCAGGCGCACCATCCCATAATCCGTTTCATTCATTAAAAAACCAGCTGCGTAATCCTTTACGTACTCATTCACAGAGCCGGGGATATAATTATCCGCATCCACAAAACCAACATATTTGGCTCCAAGGGATTTTGCAAGCAGTATCCCTATGAGCATCCCCTCCCCTTTGCCGCTCCTGATTGTCCCCTTCTCATCCAGTATGTCCGTATATCCAAGCTCCTGAAATGCCTTGGCGATTCCCGCATCCTTCTGATGAACCATGAGCACTTTTGAATGGGTTAGGTTGTAGAAGTGTTTCACCAAATCCACTTCCTGCTTGAAGAGGTTTGGGCCTTCACGTTTGCTGTTAGAAACGAGTATTATGGGACACTGGTGAGGGATTGCCTTTAAGACCCCATCCACCAGCTGGAGCTTCTCGTTTTTCATAGGAACCACAATGGCTATATCTTCAAGGATATTGTATATATCTTCCCTAGGAATATTCTTCACGGTAAAACTCCCGACGTCTCGCGTTTGAGTGTCGAGCTTTATCACCTTCTGAACCTCATAAATCTCAATTGCACCAAATAACTCCTTGTAAACAGGAGCTTCTAAAAGCATGACATCACCTCCAACTCCTAAAAACAATATAAAACCTTATTAAAACCCCAGAGTCTCTTTAAGGCTCAATAATCTTTAATAACTTCCCCTATATAAAACTTGCCCAAAGAAAGATAAAAGGCTCAGCGCCTGAGCGCGAACTCACCCACAAAAGCCGAACTTGAAATGGTGTCCCCAATACCCACGGTGCTCTTTGGAGAGCTCACTATTTTCGTGGGTATAAATGCAAGCTGTCTGTCCGTCATGTCAATGATGCCCCTCTCCATGTTGAACTCCCTTTCAAGGGACTCAACCATGGGGAATGCCCTCTCATTTGTGGGTATGCTTAAAGCATCTCTGACCTGGTTTAAATTTTGCAGATCCCCATGCATTGCTTTTCCCGCAGCAGCCAGGGCGGCGAAGAGGAGCGCATCCCTAACCTCCTCCCCATGATACTGGGTCAGTGCCATATAATAACCGTAGGTATGGAAGTGGATCCTCTTTATTCCGGTTTCATCCATTAGAAGGTGCATGGCATCAATAGATGCAAAAACATCCCCATGGAGCACTTCTTCAGCAAGCGTATCATCCCCGATTATTCTCATAAGCGAAGCTAACTCCACTTCATTCAAACCAACACTCGTGAATTTATTGAGCATATTTATCAGTGCCTCTCTAACCTTCTCGTTTGGTGTGTACGCAAACTCAAAATGGCTCTCAATATTCAGGCGGTTGAGTACGTTTAGCTGGGCTTCCACCCTCTGGAGGATATCCCTATAGGTGGTTCCATCCAGATAGTGCTCCTTCAAGACCTGGAGACCGCTTATTATTGCCAGATCCACCCTCTCGGCTATCCTCTTAAAGTGCTCCCTAAACTCCCTCCTCATGTAGACGCGGGCGTTATAATCATCGGCATTCGCTATAAACCTGTTCTCCCGGGGTGCTTCAATATCAAACACTTTAAAGCCCCGAGGGAATTCGTAGATATAGTGTATAAGCTCATTACCTTCTTCAGTTGCCATTTTTGGATGAACCAGCTTAAACTCACCATTTTCAAATATTGGGAAGTATATCGGCCCATCAACGAAGAGATTAGCCTGGAGAGGGGGATTTTGCGGGACATGAACAATTGTTGGTATCCTGTAAACACCGCCAAGAAGGTTTGCCATTATCCCCGCCTGCCCACCTATCCTGAGCTCGTCCCATCCCCACTCTCTTAAATATCCTCTAACTTCCCCACTTTCCACAAACCACTCTGCAGCTTTTCCATATTTTATACTCCTCAAAATGCCGGCAAAAAGGTCTTTAAGGGAGGTTATCCTCTCGGGAGGGTTATCCACGAGCCCAAAGATCTCTTCCTTCCCTGCATTTTCCACCGCCATTTCAAGCTCTTCTCCATTGAGGTATTTGATAGCGTCGATATTTGTATTATACGCGACCAGAACCCCTTCGACCTCAGGAAGAGCATTTATAGTTCTCTCAAAGGCATTCACATACATGCCCTTCCACGTCCTTATAGTTTCTTTATAGCTTTCCTTCATAGCAACCACCTAAAAATTTGGAGAGTTATTCTGCCCATCTCGGATTGTCCTCAATCACAACCTCTCCATCCTTTTCCACCACAATCTTTGAGAAGCCCTTCTCCTTAATCGTCCCATAATCGTGTCCCGCATCCGCCGGATAGAGTGCCAAAAATATGAATGGCTCATGCCCCGTATTTACTGTCCTGTGTGCCCAGTAAGGTGGAACGTAAACTATCGTGCCCGGCTCCATTGGAACCCATCTCGCCTCCCCTTCGGGCGTCTGGAGGAGCATTCCTCCTTTCCCTTTGAGGGCAAAATAGACCTCCGCCCTATCCGCCTTGGCGTGATAGTGCCCCTTGGTCATAAAGAATTCATTTCCAACTTTTCCGGGATGCAGGACAGTAGTTGCAAAGTTCAAATCACCATCCTTCTCCTCCTGTTCTATAGCATATACCTCATAAACCACAGGATTCTCCTTTAAGAGCGCTTCATAAGCCTCCACATCAACGTAATACCCCTTCATGTCGCTCAGCTTTCTTACAAGTTTTTTTGCATTCTCAATAACCCCACTTTCAAAGTCGAGCTTAACTCCAAATGGTTCCTTATACAACCCCATCACCTCCAGATTAAAGTGTGCTTCAGCTTATTTTAACTTTTCCCTTATGTATCACCATGAGTGAAAATCAAACGAGTGACTGGAGGAGAAAAGCGACTCCTATGGATATTGCCCAGTAGCCGGTGTTCCATCTCAAAACTTTGTAGCCATCCAAGGGGGGTATTGGAAGCAGATTGAAGAAAGCCAGCCAGAAGTTAATTAGGGCGGTATAGTAGAGGGCTCCCCAGAGTGTTGAAGGCAAGCTTAAGGATTTGAGAACAAATAGAGCGACTATTCCGACGGCTATATTTGTAACAGGACCGGCCAAACTTATCTTCCCATTTGCCTCTTTATCCTCCCACGGCTGGTAGGGAGCATAAATGTAAACCGCCCCAACAGCTGCAAATATGAATCCTATTCTTGAAACTTTGTTTAAGATTCCCAGTAGAAGAGCTAATATTATCCCCGCATCCCATCTTTTATAAAAGGCCACATAACCGTATCTCCTAGCCACCTGCCTGTGGGCAAGCTCGTGAAATATAAAGGCTGTAAAAACTGCTAATGCTGTATACGGAATTAATTTAAGTTCGAAATTTGAGAACACAAAAGTCAGCACAATAAAAGAGATGATCAGATCCTCGATTTCCTCCCCGCGCAGTCCTAGAGCCATACTTACATACCCCTAACTTCGATCTTCTTGCCAAGCACAAGCTCTGCAGCCTTTACCGCGCTTCCCCCACTCCCAACGGCAATTTTAACCTGCTCTTTAGGAACATAAACTATTATCTTGCCCTCCTCCTCTTCCACCTTGAGTATCTCTACACGGAGCATCTGTTTCAACCTGTCTTCCATTCCGACCACCTTTTAAGCTCAGTAATATTACACACCAATCCTTTTTAAATTTATGGAATCTTAACATTCACAGGAGTTTAAAATTCTTTCTATACCCTTCTTATGTCCGAGCCCAACGACAGCTACGACCTTCGGCTTCTTGATACCCCTTGCCTTTAGATCCATGACAATACCTCTTAAATTGCGCGCCATTATCTCATTCCTCTCCTCGACGAGGACATGGAACAGGTAGGGATACCTCCGCTTAAAAGCAACCATCATGGGTTTATAATCCTCCATAATGTCCGAGCTCTCCTTAGATGGAGCAAAGGAGAGAAAAACAGCAAGACTCTCAAGCAGGAGAAAGAGCTTTTCCCTGAAAGGAGCCTTAAGAAGCTTCATAGTGATCAAATTTATATCTTCGTCAATTAAAGCTAGGGGGATGTTGAAAATCTGAGCAAGGGTTATAGCTTCCCTCATTTCACCACCTGGAACCATCCCAAACTCTTCTCCAAGCCTCTCTTCAACTTTGAAGAGTACATACTGAAGGAGCCCTCTTCTACCGGATCTAAGGGCATCCCCAAGATTAACCCTTTGAGGATTCTGCATCGCATAGAACCTGTTCCTATCGAGCTCAATAGCAATTGCACTGGGTCTTTCCTTCAGTATCTTCTCCCTAACTTCATCCCTGCTCCTTGGAGAAACATGCATAGTTCCGATGAGCTTAACGTAGCGAAGACAGTTCATACGAATCACCAAGCCTGAGAACATCAAAGTCTCTAGGAATTATAAAGTTATGGCTGCAGAGCTCTTTCGCCTTCTCGGCGTATTCATCATATGTATACCGGAATGCCCTGTGAAACAGCGCCAGGAGCTTTACTTTTGCCCTTTTGGCGGTTTGACATGCCTCACTAACGGTTGAGTGATAGCTCTCACCCCTGTCCTCTTCCGATAGATATGTGGCTTCATGAATGAGCAGGTCAGCATTCTCAGAAAACAGCCTAACCCTCTCGCATGGAAGGGTATCCCCTGTGTAAACAACTTTAACCCCCTTTTTACGATCCCCTGTAACATCCTCAAGTTGAATTTCCTTTCCATCGACCACAACCCTTCCCTTTATTTCAAGTTCCTTCATCCACGGGCCTGGCTTTAATCCAAGCTCTTCTATCTTCCGGAGCTCAAAGTTCCCCCTTCTATCCCTCTCCTTGAAAACATAGCCAAGCGCTGGAATTCCATGCTCCACCTTGAAGCTCCATATCTCATACTCCCCAAACTTTAATCTCGCTTCGCCGAGCTCGTGGACATGAATTTCAAAGCTGGGTCTGAAGAATCCGCTCTCAAGATAGCTCTGGACAAATTTAAACGTGTATTTCGGTCCATATATGTGGAGGGGCTTCTTCCTGTCCCATAGGGTCATCGTCTGTAGTAGGCTCATCAAACCCAAGTAGTGATCGCCATGGAAGTGCGTGATGAAAATTTTTTCAACCTTCATGGGGCTTATTTTTGCTATATTAAGCTGTCTCATTGTTCCCTCCCCTGCATCCCAGAGAATAACCTCGCCTCCATACCTGAGGGCTATTGAAGGGACATTCCTCTCTTTGTTTGGCATTATCCCACCGGTTCCCAGGAATATTATCTCAAGCATGATTTAAGATTGGAGAAAAAGTTTAAAAGCTATTTCCCCTCCCGTCTCCTATTTTTTCCTTCCCTGAGCACACATATCAGCGAGAGGACGAGGGCAAGAAGGGATGCTCCAAGGGAGATATTTGTCCTAGTATAATCAGGAGGCACCACATAGTAGTTCGGATTTCTCCGGAGGTTTGCCTCAAAGCTGAGAACATCAACGCCTTTATCTCCGAGATACCAGAGCCTCATACCCGAGTTAACCTCCTTTTTAAGGATTCTCATGTCGTCAAGCTCGATGTAAAGATGTCTGGTGCCATCAGGATTTCTATTCATTGAAAGCTGAAGCCGGTGAATTCTCCTCTCAGGAATGAGCACACATTTCTTCGTCCTCCAGCCATATGGGGGATAAACGAGGACGCAGAATTTATCGCCCTTGGTATATAACTTCGATACCTTCTCTCCTCCAAAATCAAAGGCCAGAATTTCGGTATCCTCGCCGTTCAGCCGGAACCACACGTCAAGCGTCCCCTCATCCCACATCATGCCCTCAAGGGGATATATGAAATGCACGGTGCCATTCCTCTTGATGAGGAGGTCTTCATTAACGGGCTTCCTCTGCACGAGATAGTAAGCGGTTGCAGAAGCAAAAACTCCAGGGGGCAGATCAAGCGTTAATTTAACTTTCCCTGTCCCATTTTCACCGGGAATCCATAGTCTATCATTTACACTCTCAAGAGTGAAATTTCTTCCATGATCTTCCCAGTTTAGCGTTGCATGTACCTGCTTACCTCTGTAGCCGTAAAGTTCGGCCTCAATCCCAAGGAGCTTCCCGGAGATGTTGAACTCAGCTCCCGCTGGCGACCTGATGTCCCCCCACTGAGGGTCTACAGACCGGTTCGTCTTAACCTCAAGATGCGTTAATCTACCAAAGTCGATCGTTAAATATGCCATGTAGATTAACGGCTCTGCTGCGCAGGGAAAGCTAACGTTTACATATACATCAAATTCATCCCTGATGCCGCGCATGGGGATTACAAATTCTCCCACGTGCTTCCCTCCGTAGCCTGAAGACCATCTGACACTTGTATTTCCCTCCTTCACGGCTTCCCCGTACTGAACCACCCTGTAGAATGCCGATGCATTGCACCTTTCACTGGAATTAAACAGCAGCCTGACCCATTCGATTCTGTATTCGGGAGGGACTGCCACATGGATTTTAAACGTCCTGTTTCCCTCCAGCCTTCCATCGATTACCTTTGAAAACTGAAAGGAATAAGCAGGCAGAGCTGAAGCTAGAAAAAGGAGTATCAAGACTGCCGCTTTCCACCTCATATCCTCCACCTCATGGCAATCATGAGGGCAATAACAAGTGCGATGGCAAATATAAGGTATCCCTGTCGATCCTTGGGGGTTTCAAAGAGCTCGGATGCATTTCCTTCTACACCGCGGAAGCTCACGTTCCCGGCAACCCCTCTGAGGGATGTGAGATATAGTGGATGCCTGACATGGACGGATTTTTCAAACACTATCCCTTTTTCAAGAATCCTCACGGACAGATTACCCTCTTTGAATCCAAGCTCAACCCGGTAAATTCCGGGAGAAAGAGATGCATTTTCTTCATAGCACTCACAGTACCTCTCAGCCAAACAGATCTTCCCATTGGAGATGCTTAGTATGGGACAGGGCTCACTCTTCCAGCCGTTTACAACATCCTCGCTTCCTCCCCGGTAAATGTATGTGAAGTTCAGCTCAAACTCCCTCCAGTATGTCTTGTTCGCAAACTCAAATGACCGGATTGCCTGCTCTTTTTTGGGATATCCATAGGGAGGGACTAGCTTCATGGAGAGGGTTTTGGGATTAGCCCTAGATGTAACGAATACAAACTTTCTCACCATGACCTCACAGTTTTCAGCTTTCAATGTGATGTTAAAGGTGTAGGGGCCCCTGCTGAGGTTATAATAATGAGATAGGTAAAGATCTTCCTCAAAGAGTGGCAGATAGAGGGTTCCGTTTGTCGGCGATGTGCCGTATTCAGTGTAAAACCTCCTTCCACTGCCATCGACAATTGCCATTTCTTCACTAAAGGCACATCTCCCCCGAGCCGAGACGAGAACCCCTGCCCAGTAGAGATAACCGGTCGTGTTGAGCTCATATCCATCCCACTTAAAGGTCGTGTTGCCCATGTCGGCCCAAGAAAATGCGGGCTCCTCGATTATTCCGTAGTTGTCGGGGGAGAAGGTAAACTCATAAGCGCGCACCACAGGTAAGGAGAGCAGTACCAATATCATTACAGCAAGTTTTTTCATAGCTCTCACCTACCCACATTGCCAATTTTACAATCTGACATGATACTTAAAAAGGTTGCTCCTTCCATAAAGGCGCTGTTATTATTTATAAGCGGACGAAATAATTAGACTTTTTGATACTTTAATTCTTTAATCAGTACGTTAAGTGCCATTAGTGCAGCCACCCCATAGTAGTGCAATTGGGATCCTCACCTCCATAAAGTTAAATAGCTTCAAGACATAGATTAAAGTGAGGGATGAACATGGAGGAAATAAAGAAAGCTTTGGAAATGAAGGATTCCGAGAAGGTTGCAGAACTCCTCTATTATGCAGCAGATGAACTCGAAGATGAAGAACTCGAAGAGATTTTGGAGGAAGCAGAAAAGCTGGCTAGGGAGAGCAAAAACTATGAGCTCTACAAACTGGTCGTTTATATCTATCAGGAGTTTTTGGGTGTGGATAAAATAAGCGAATTTGAGAATCTGGCACTTGATGAAGACACGTTTGAGGCAAAGTTCAACCTGGCTGATTTGTATGCACTTATAGGCGAAGTTGAGAAGGCGCTGGGACTTTTTAGAGAGATTCTGGAGGAAGAGACCGCAAGGGGAAACAGGAAGAATATTGCAAAGGTTTACTATGAGATGGCACTAGCCCATGAAGAGCTCACAGAGTATGAAAAAGCTAAGGAACTTATGGAAAAGGCTGCAGCTGCATATGAAAGTCTTGGAAATGAAGATGAATACCTTCACACATTGATATATCTGGCATATCTGAAGTTTGAGAATGGAGAGGTGAGCGAGGCAAAAGCTGATGTTGCTGAGCTCCTTCCAAAGATACAGGAAAAACCGGTTCTACTGGCACAGGCTCACTTGGTTTATGAAGAAATCTTTGAAGATGAGGAGAACTATGATGCTGCCCTTCAGGAATGCCTCTATGCAATGGTCAAGAGCGGCGAATACTTTGATGTTGCTTTTGATGCCCTGCTCGATGTTATATGGCAGCTCATGCTTGAGGACAGGTTCGATGTAATATACGAGAACATGGACATGTTTGCAAGGGCGTTTAAAGAGCTTTCAGAGTTCTTCAATGGTGTAAAAGCGATTGCACTCTTCAAGGAGGGCAAAATGGAAGGGGAAGATGTCAAGGAAATACTTGCAAAGATAAAGGACAGAAGACTGCTTGATCTGGTGCAACTTTTGGGAGAAGCTGAATTTTGATTTTTCCTTTTGCTGGTGATTTCTATGAAAATCAGGGTGGCAAGGCTGGAAGATGCTTCGGGAATTACGGAGGTTCACTGTTCCGGCATTGAAGTGTGGTATCGCTTTGCAGAAACGGGAAAAATTAAATCAGAATACGCGAAACTTTCCATAAGGGATAGATACCGCCATGGCGGTCCCTGGATGAGCGTTGAAAGCTGTGCCGTGCATCTTAACAGTCTCCTCCTCGAGAACCAAATTCCTCTCGTTGCCGAAATTGATGGGAAGATCGTTGGGAATGCGGAGATTCTGATAAGCAAGGAGCGGGTTAATGGAAGAATGAGAAAAATAGCCCACCTTGACGTTCTAGAAGTTCACAAGGATTTCAGGAAGAGGGGAATTGGGAGGGCAATTGTTGAATTTGGAGAAAGAATAGCTAGAGAAAGAGGATGTGAACTTCTAACAGTGGTACCCGAAAAGAGTGCCATGGGATTCTATTCCAAGCTTGGAATCGATAAAATCCTCTACTCGGGGATTTTTGCCTCTTTTAACCTCTCAAAGTTCCCGGAGGAAAGCACTTCCCCCGTTAAAAGAGAATTTTCGTGGGAGGAGGTTAAAGAAAAGGAGATGATTTTGGGAAAGTTCCAGAGCTCCTACCATCACTGGTTCACGGCATTTAAGGATAGAATAGCCGGAATAGATGATCGTGTCCACTTCGAGAGCGGCACTCTGGGGGCTAACCTCTACATACTGGAGGAGAGCTTCTTCGAAAAGGAAACTGTCACCCTCTATGCATGGGGAGGAAATACAAGAGATGCTCTGATTCTACTAGGAAATAGAGCCAGAGAACTTGGCTTTAAGCATGCAAAAACCATCATTCCCGAGGAGGAAGAGGAAAACCTAAAGGATCTCGAATTTACAGAAATCGAGCGGGAAGTTATACTATCCAAGGAGCTTCTTTAAATCACTTTTTCGATTTATGTTGAACAGGCCATCTCTGAACTCTCCGGGGAGCAATTCCACGTCAATTCCACAAAAATTGATCTCTTTGATAGCCCCATTTAATGAGTAATCTCCTTTTCCGATCCGTCTCTCAAGAACCCTCGCAAAGCTCTTTGAATATGCTGCATGGAGAGGTTCAAGGTAACCGTTGCTCCACTGGGGGATGCATACAATGCATTTATCCTCATAAAAACGCTTTACAACAAGGCCCACAAATTTCGGGTTTATCAGGGGCATGTCACCCCCAGCTATGAAGACATCTCCAAGCTCCTTCAAAGCTGTAAGAACACCTCCGGCGGGCCCTACCTTAAGCTCATCTACGATAACCCTGAATCCAAGCCTTTCATACCTTGCCCGCTTATCCTCCCCGCAAACTATAACCACTTCTTCAATTGTACTCGAAGATAAGAGGCGCTCAATAGTGTATAAAATGATGGGTTTCCCTCCCAGAGAATATAGGAGTTTGTCCCCTCCAAAACGCTTTGATTCTCCTCCTGCAAGAGCTGCAGCTATCATTCAAATCACTTTAACCATTTTTTCAGCCCATGGCGAGACTCTAACTCTCATATAACCTCTGAGCATCTCATCCACTTCCCTATCACCCGTATAGACCCTTATGGGCTTCTGAACCTTCGATGGTGTGGCAACTATTATTATGTTCTCCTTTGGAATCCTCCTTAACACATCAGCCGAGAACTGCTGGTTGCCACGTCCAAAGAGAAAATTAAGACCACCTATGACGGTTACAATGATTTTGGGGTTCTTATCGATGAATCTGAGCAAATCCTTTTCCTGGGCATCCTTCACCAAGAGTTTTCCTTTCCCGTCTTTTACCTTCACGATATCAACACCTAAAAGTGTTCCACTTATACCCAGCATATCCTTCAATCTCTTAACGGTTGAACCCGCTCCCAAAAAATACACACCATCCTCAAGCTCCTCATAGAGAGCTTCAATTATCGCCTCCACATCTTCCCTTTCATCAGTTTTAGAGGGTTCCTTGGCACCTTGAATCAGAAGCTCAACATAGGGTGTCAGAGCTCTCCCATAGCGTTTTGGCTTAAGTTCATCATGCCTGAAAGCATCCTCATCGAGATCCATTATCTCCCGTTCCACAATTTGTGCCTGCCCATTGAGGAATGCCACAAGGATTTTGGCAGCATTTTCCGGAGACGCTGCAAAAACACCCGAAAACATCTTTACACCCGTTGGAATGCCTAAAATAGGCTTCTTATTGTCGATAGATAGATATACATCCCTGGCAGTGCCATCACCTCCTGCAAAGAGTATTATGTCCACCTCCCTTACCATGAGCTTTGCAAGTATTTTCGTGTCATCGCTACTAGTATCCGGAATTTTAAATCCCAGAACATCCTTATAACCAAAATCCCTGTGCCTCAAAACCTCATATTTAAAGTTAAAACCCTCGAATGCATATTCGCCAAGCTCCCTCGCTCCAGTTATAAACTCAAAGTCGTTCTCCTCATAGTGTGAAAGCTCGTTTAAAAAGAGTTTTGCTAAATCGAGGGCTATGGGTTTGGCTCCTCTCCTAATGGCTTCTTCAACAACTCCGTCCGTACCTTTTAACGCAACCTTACCCCCCATACCTGCAATGGGGTTAACAATTAAGCCTACCTTCATGTATATCCCTCCTTTATTCCAAGCTCCATCTCCTCCTGCATTTTCCTAACCCTGGCTTTTTCCACAGCTTCCTCATGCTCAACTTTACCACTTATACCTTTAATCCTCCTTGAGAGTGCAAACACAATCTCCTCGGGGCCATAACAAACGAGAACATCTCCCGGTAGTATCTTGGTCTCACTGCTCGGAGCACCTAAGAACGCTTCTTTTCCATTTACCTTCCTGTATATTCCCAAAACAAGAATCCCTTCTTTGTTGAGCTGCAGTTCCCTCAACGTCTTGTTTGCCAACCAGCTCTTCTTTCTCACCCTTATCTCTGCTATAGAATATCCCTTGCTCAAACCGAGCAGCTGATTATAGTCGTAGATTTTAAGGGATGTGAAGCGGGAGAGCATCCTCTTTATGAGCCGCTTCATAGCTCTCTCTATCAGCTTGGATCTGGAAAACAGGAAGAGGAACACCAATCCAATGGCAAGAAATAGAAGGCTTAATTGGGCCTCTTCGGCGCTTTTGCCTACAAACGTGAGAACCAGAGTGGCTATTGCCGAGGTTATCCCTGCGCTCCCCAAAAACATAAGGGTCCTTATTATTCTCCGTCTTACAGGATGCGAAATCACATACTCCGATTCCGACGTCGTGAAGCCTGTTCCGGAAAAAGCGGAATGAGCCTGAAATGAAGCAATATCCCTGGATAATCCCGTCATTTCAAGGGCAACCGCCCCAATTCTCACTATCAATATCGAAGAGAGTATTACGAGGAGGAAGGACACAAGTGCTATCATGGTGTTCCCCGAATTTGAATATCATAAAGATAATTAAAAGTTTCTGATAGTGTCGCAAGGGTTTTTAATGTTGGAGCTTAATTGGGATAGGTGGGAAAATGCTGGTGAAGCTCTTCAAAAAACCAGAGGACTTCAATTTTGATGAAGCCGCTAGCCTGGTTTCCTCAACTGCAACAGGAGGATTAGTGTTCTTTCTGGGGAAGGTCAGGGAAGAGAGCCACGGGAGAAAGGTAAAAAAGCTCATATATGAAGCCTACGATGAGATGGCGCTTGAAGAGATGAAGCGGATAAGAAAGGAAGCTCTGGACAGATTTCCAATAGAAGAAATCCTCATATGGCACCGCTACGGTGAACTCGAGATAGGAGAAAACACTATCTTAATAATAGCGGCAGCAAAACACCGTGGAGAAGCTTTCGATGCATGCAGGTGGGCAATAGACGAGGTCAAGAAGAGGGTTCCCATATGGAAGAGAGAGATAACGGAAGAGGGAGAGTTCTGGATAGAGGGAGATAAAGTAATCCCCTCCCCTTCTCGAGGAACATGACTTCATACTTCAATATTTTCATGGTTTGCAGGCTCAGTTTTGGGAATATGCTATGATAAACTTAACACCTACGAATAAGAGAGTTATTAGGAAAAGAACGGCGTTTTTAAGCAATTGGGTTTGGTGGATAAAATTCCGGATATAGCAGAGCTCCTGCTATTCCCACCGCTCCAATAAAGATATAGAGAGGGGCTAGGGTTTTTGTCTTCATGCTTTCTTCCCTACCTTAATTTTCTCCTGATAATACCTAATCCTCCCATTGTAGCCATAACTATCCCATAATATCTAAGGTAGATATAATAGAAGTCAATTAAATACGAAATGAAAATTAAAAATACACCTAGCAAAAAAAGAGAAATCGAAATTAGTGACTTGGGGACCATTACCTTCACCACACTTTCTATTATCTTGGTCGTTCACGAACTTGGAGTGTTGATTGAGGCAATTTAGGAGTTGCCACAACGAATGTACTTACTAAAAATACAACCAACATTATGCTAAATATTTCTTTCCACATTCCTTGCACAATACACCATCCAGATCATACAAATTGCACTTCATATATTTAAATTTTTCCTTTAAAGAGTTGGAAAAGTGAAGTTTTTACCTAGCTTCCATTAAGTGCTAGGGGTATATATAAAAAATCTTAAATGCAGATTTTAAATGTAAAAATATCTCTCAAGTTCCCACTCGGTAACCTTCTTTGTATCTTCGGGAAGTTCCCTCTCCTGCAGGTACCGCAGGTAGGATTTCCATTCCTTTTTCTTGTATTTTATGAAATTCTCATAAGCCCCCGCAAGGGCTTTTTTAATAACACTATCCTTTTTGAGCTCTTTTAATGCTTCGCCTAGGCTCGATGGTAGGTTTTCAATCCCGAGCTCTTCTCTCCTCTTTGCATCCATCTTATAGACGTTTTCCTCAACATAACCAAAAGGCTCAATTTCATTGTGAATTCCATCCAAACCCGCCCGTATAACAGCGGTCAATGCCAGGTATGGATTTGCACTTGGATCAGGACATCTAAACTCTACACGAGCCCCCTTTCCTTTAAACGCCGGTACTCTAACCAAGGCACTCCTGTTCTTATATCCCCACGATATGTATATTGGAGCTTCATAGCCAGGAACCAGGCGCTTATAACTGTTTACGGTTGGATTTGTTACTGCAGCGAGCGCCTTTGCATGCTTCAATATACCTCCAATGAAGTATAGTGCCGTTTCACTGAGCTTTTCCTTACCCTCGAAGAGATTCTTCTCTCCTTCCCAGAGGCTCAGATGGAGGTGCATGCCGTTTCCGGGCATTCCAAAGATTGGTTTTGGCATGAATGTAGCATGTAAACCGTTCATCTCCGCAACAGCCCTCGTGATATACTTGAAGCTGATTATATTGTCCGCGGTTTTTAGAGCATTATCAAATCTAAAATCTATCTCATGCTGCCCTGCTCCAACCTCATGATGGAGAACTTCAGGAGTTAGCCCGAAATAGGGCATGTAATGGGCTATTTCACGCTTTATAATTCTGGCTTTATCGAGGTTTATCAAGTCAAAGTAGCCTCCTGCGTCGGGAATCTTGAGCTCCCATGTGCCATTTTTCTTGAAAAAGTAAAACTCTGGTTCAGGCCCCACATAGGGTATCAAACCTTTCTCCGCGAGCTCCTCCATGAGTGATTTTAAAATTCCCCTTGAGTCCGCGGAATAAAGGGTTTCATCCTTGTAAATGTAGCCGTAAACCCTGCTTATTCCATCCCACGGGACATCTGCATGGGTTGAAGGATCCGCTTTTAAAATTAAATCGCTGTCCTCTATACCCTGAAATCCTGGTATTGATGAACCATCGAAGGCTATGCCATCCCTTACCGCCTCCTCATATCTCGAAGCCGGAATTTCCATACCTTTAGGGGAACCGTTTATGTCCACAAAAATCAATTGCATGAACCTTGGTCTGGATTCAAATTCCACCTGAACTTTTTTAACTTCGTTCATTTTTATCACCATTAAATATGAGTTTGTTCATTATAAACGATGTTTAGTTGAACATGTTGGTAAATAAAAGGCTTTTGGTTGAACTTTTGTCATTCTGCTAAAGAAAATGCCGATTTGCCATCGTTTTACAAATTTTAGTCAAAAATTATTAAAAAATTTCCCATAATTAACATATTAATGATAAAACGTGAATGGCGTGCTAAACTCATGGAAAGGGCTCCATAGTGTCAGGATAACGGGGCATCCCCACTAGGGTAGGCAAGATGGCTTCTTTTTCTGAAGAATCATCAGAAACTCAAACCCTACTGCTTATCCTAACAGTATGGAGGGCTCTACCGAAAAATTTATAAACTATCCTCCGCCTATGGAATATCGACGCCCCGGTGGTGTAGTCCGGCCAATCATTCGGGACTCTCGATCCCGTGACCCGGGTTCAAATCCCGGCCGGGGCACCAATTCTTACATGGGCCCGTGGCTCAGCCTGGTCAGAGCGCCCGCCTGATAAGCGGGAGGTCCGGGGTTCGAAGCCCCGCGGGCCCACTAAAAGCGCCTAAGGCGGAGTGGTTTCTTTCACATCCTCAATCAAAACATAATAGGGAGTTTTAAGGTACACCCTGCCTCCAATTATGCTCATATCATTCTCATCATACACGTAATAATCTCCCGAATGATAGAGGGGTTTTATGGGCTTCCCCCTTCTCAGGATGTAGAGGGGCATTTGAATCCCCGTTATTTTTACATAGTACCTGTTGTCATAATGATAAATGCTAATTTGGGCTTCTGGAAGCTGTCCCATAAAATATTTCTCATATGTCCAGTTAAAGTAAGATGGAATGACCAGGGCATATCCACCCGGATAGTAGTCAATCTGATCTTTCCTTGGATTATACACCACAAGCCCGGTGCCGTTGCTCTCGACAATCCTCAAATCTCCATACCTCACCTCATTTGCATAAGCATGGTATTCTTCTATCCTCTCCAGCCTGAAGAGGGGCATTGCATCAGGTGCAAAGGGAGAGTATTTCCCAACATAAACGGGTAAGTCATCATAGAGCACAGGCTCCAAAGGGTTTTTCTGTCTCGTTGGATCGAGGGGATACCATCCCGTCGAGGGATCGTGAACAAGAACCCAAGCATGTCCGAATCCGGTATGTGTTGCAAATGCCAGCATCTCCATAGGGGTGTCAATGTTCTCAAGCCTCATCTTCCTGTGTTCTCCCGTAATATTGGCCAAAACATAACCCCCAACGTATCTAGCCTCAACACCTGCATACTCAATCATATGCTGCATCAGGAGTGCTTTATGTCTGCAAACGCCCTTTCTGCGCTTCCATATCTCTTCAATAACATGCCTTCCATCAAAGACAACCCTATTTCTCTCAGCTGTGAATGAGATATCCTCATAATCAATATTTCTATTAACAAACCATGAAACCCTCCAGACAAATTCCGCCACGGTGCTGCTGAATTTTTTACATCTCCGTAAAAAATTCATGGTCTAATCTGCAAGCCATTCACATTATTTAAAAATTTATCCAGAAATTCTAATCCCCCACCATATACAATGACCTGAGGATGAATCGAGAGGTAAAAGGGAATCCCGGCTCT
>NZ_JBMXHE010000028.1:0-4740 GCF_053987695.1 Palaeococcus sp. (in: euryarchaeotes) | reverse complement strand
AGGATAGACTGGAAGGCCAGCGTTAGGCTCGGCGAGCTTATAGTCCGGGAGTTCATAAAGGAGGAGAACGCGGACGTTTACATCTTCCTCGACAACACGAGGGAGATGCGCAAGGGCCTGAAAATGGCCAAGATCGACTACGCCGCGGTTCTGGCACTCCAGGTGGCCTCAAACCTCGTGAGGCGCTACCGCGTGGGACTGGTTGTCTACGACGATGTCAGCGCAGACATCGTGAGCGCTGGAAAAGGTCCTGCCCAGCTCGAGGCAATCAGGAGAAAGCTCGGCCTTAAGGGTGAAAAAGGAGCCATGAGCCTCCGCTTCGAGGTTGATTTTTCCATTGGAGAGAAGGCCCGGGAGTTTCTGAAAAAGGTGCTCCCCCTCAGAAAGGGCAGGCGCGGCTATACGGGAATATTTGAGGCCTTGAGTCTCCTTAAGAATCCATCCTTCATAATCCTTATCACGGACCTCAGCAATCCATCCGAGACCTACAGGGCCGTTGCAAGGGCCTTGAGAAGCCACAGGGTGCTGATACTCTCCCCCAATCCGGTTCTCTTTTACAGCGGGGAGCTGGATGAGAGAACCCTGAGGAGGCTTTACCGTGCCTATGAGGAGAGGGAAAAGCTCCTCAGAAAGTTCAGTGCCCTTGCTCCAACGATAGACCTCGGGCCGAGCGACTACATAAGGGAACTGGCGAGGGTGATGTGAATGATAGGGCCCATCGCATCCGTGCTGGCGGGCTTCATAGCCGGAACGTACGTCACTCTGCTGGCTCCGGTGGTCTACCTTATCGCCCTGAAGAACCGCGACCTCGGACTGGTCTCCTATCTCCTCTACGTCCTCTACCTCGGCGGCTTAGTGAGGGTCGACACCCTGTACTCGTACTCCGGAGTCGTAACAGCATTGGTACTCTCTTTGGCTTCAATTCTGCTCCTCGACGACGTTCTCAGGGGGAAGCCTACCCTCGGAATGGTGGAGCTGCTGGCCGGGATTTTCATGCTGGGAGGTTTAGTGATCCCCGAAGCTTTTTTAGCAGGATCCATGTTCTACTTCCTTCTCAAGTTCAAGATAGACGTGAGGGTCTTCGCCTTCATCGCTGGAGTTACCCTGCTCTTTCTGGTCTTCCGCCCGGTACTGGACTTCCCGGGTTCGGCTTCAACCCAGGTTCTGGTGGTCTCAGCGTTTGGAATTTTTCTTGCCGTTTCGAGCATGGTTTGGAAAAATCTTAAAAAGAGAGAAATGTTCAGATTATACAGGGGTCTCGAACCTTAGATTAACTCTTAGTTTCATTAATCTGACCTGGTGATACCATGAGGACTTTGATAGTGATTCCAGCGTACAATGAGGAACTAACAGTTGGGTCAGTTGTGGCGTTGGCCAAGAAGTATGGCGATGTTATTGTCGTTGACGATGGTTCAACGGATAGAACTTCTGAAATAGCAAAAGAGGCAGGTGCGCTTGTTATAAGACACAAACAGAATCTTGGTAAGGGAAGGGCTCTTAAAACAGGTTTCGAATATGCCCTGAGCAGAGACTATGAAGTTATAGTTACGATAGATGCAGATGGACAGCACAATCCAGATGAAATACCAATTCTTGTTGATCCAATAGTGAAAGACAAGGCGGATCTTGTGATAGGCTCCCGGTATCTAAGGAAAGAGAGTAAAAAGAGCATACCTTCCTACAGACGTATTGGTCTTTGGGTACTTAACAAGAGCACAAAGATGGCCTCAAACGTTGATGTTGATTCTCAGAGCGGCTTCAGGGCAATGCGCAGAAAGGTCCTTGAGAGGTTAAATCTTGAAAGCGATGGATATTCTGTAGAGAGTGACATGGTTGTTGCCGCAACTGAAAACGGGTTCCGACTTTTGGAAGTGCCGATAAATGTCCGTTATGATGTTCCAAAGAAGCACAAGAAGAATCCAATATCCCATGGCTTCAGTGTCCTTGCTGGCATTGTAGGATTGATCGGGTACAGGCGACCGCTTCTACTATTCAGCACTCTGAGCCTTTTATCATTCATTGCCGCTGCGATACTTGGTTACTTGGCACTGGAACCGTATTATTCTGGAGGAAATGTTTACCTCACCCAAGCGATTGGTGCGGGCATCTTCACAATAATTGGGATTCAGCTGTTCGTCGCAGGATTGACTTTGAATGTCCTGTCAAAGATGGTGAGGGAGTGAAATCAGTATGCGAATTGCTTTCATGGGATCGAGGGGTATCCCGGGTAAATACGGTGGTACCGAGACCTTTGTCGAGGAAATTTCAAAGAGATTACGGGAAGACTTTGAAATTTATGTAACTTGTGAATCAAGTTGGTTCTTTGAGGATGATTACAATGGTATCCATAGGATACACTCGTGGGCTGTTCAAGGAAAAAGCTTAACGTTACCTTCTATAAATGACGTTATTGCTACTGTCTATATTCTCTCAAATCATTCTAAGGATATCGACGTGATCTACTATGTCGCCCCGGATGGTGCACTAGCAGCCATCCTAGCTAGACTCGCAAAAAAGCGGATTCTTATAAATCCTGATGGCATTGAATGGAGGCGTTTAATAAAGAGAAGCCGGTTCGTGCCTTTTCATCTTTTTCCAGTGTATCTTGCTACGATGGTCTACATGTACCTGATGGAGTACCTGTCATGCAAACTTCCGGACATTGTGGTTGCGGATTCTCTCGGAATCAAAGAGCATCTTGAAAAACGATATAATCCTAAAAGGGTCGTTTACATTGCCTACGGTGCAAGGGAGCTTCTTCCATCAAAACTCTCCAAGGAAAATGAGACAGAGATTCTTCAGAAATTTGGGCTTGAACCTACCGGCTATTACCTGACGGTCGCTAGGATTGTGGCGGAGAACAACATCCACATGGAAATTGAAGGGTTTAAGAAGGTTAAATCCACTAAGAAGCTTGTCATAGTTGGGAACTTCAACGAGAAAGATCCATATACGAGGCACCTCTTTAGATTGAGGGGCGATGATGATAGTATACTCCTCCTTGACCCAATATATGACAAGGACATCTTGGGAGTTTTAAGGAAGAACTGCTTTGCGTATATCCACGCTTATGAAGTCGGGGGAACCAATCCCTCCCTGCTTGAGCAGATGCTGTTTAGGAGACCGATATTAGCTTATGACGTGCCCTTTAATAGAGAAGTCCTCCAGGAGGGGGGAATATACTTTAAAAATGCTGGAGATCTGGCAAATAAAATGGAAATTCTTGAGAGGGGTGAGTTTGATTTAAAGACTATAAAAAAGATCCAAATCGAGAGGATAAAGAGGCAGTATAACTGGGAGAGGGTTACGGGGGATTATAAGCATGTGTTTAAAAAAATAATGGGGGAAGGCACATGACAACTAATAATGCTAAAGTTTTCGTATTGGGCCTCGACGGAGGGTCATGGAATATCATCATGCCCCTTATAAAAGAAGGGAAATTGCCCACGTTCAAGAAGCTTTTAGAGCGTGGTTCATATGGAAAGCTGAAAAGTATCATCCCACCAATATCTGTGCCTGCATGGAAATGCTACTTTACTGGTAAAGATCCGGGAAAATTGGGGGTATACGCATTTCTTAAGTTTGATCCGAATACATACAGAATAAAAGTTGCAGATTCTCGTGATTTTAAATCCTTAGATTTAGCAGATATTCTAAACATACACGGTAAAAAAGTTGTGATATATAAAATGTTCTCCACATATCCTGCAAAGAAAGTAAATGGGGTTATAGTGACGGATTTTTCCAATTTGCCAAATGGAACATATCCAGATGGATTGTATGAAGTGATCAAGAAAAAATTTGGAGAGGTATTTAACAATATTGCTTTCACTACTGATAGAGTGCATACATATGAGCTGGTGCTTGAGGAAACAAAAAGAGACTTCGAAGTCATCAAATGGTTAATAACTGAGAACGACCCGGATTTTGTGCATATGAGTGTTCCTCACACTGATGGCGTTCAGCATTTCTTCTGGAGAGATATGTTGGATCTTAAATCTCCGTATCATGATTATATAGAACGCATGTGGATTATGGTGGACAAGCTTATCGAAGATTTACTGGATTTCCTTGAAAACACTGGGAATAACTGGTACTTTTTTATAATGTCCGATCATGGGTTCACTGAATGCAAATATAGATTTAACATTGCAAATTGGCTGATTAAACAGGGTTATCTGAAACTAACGCTCAAAGGGAAGTTGCTGAGAATAGTTTCAAGGATAATTTCGTTAGATACTGCATATAGAGTCATTGAAAGCACAATTAAATTTGGGAATGAAAAACTGAGAATAAAAAAGCTAAAGTGGGGAGTTCAACACAAACTAGCAGGGGATATTCTTTATCAAGTTATTGACTTTGAAAAGACCAAGGTAATACCAATAGAAGGTCAGCTACTTTATCTCAATCCCAAAATGTTCAAAGATGAGAACGAAAGAAGGATATTTGTTCAAAAACTGATTAATGAGCTTAGAAGCATAAAACGCCCAGACGGCGAGCCTTTTGTGTTAGAAATTTATGATGGGCATCAACTATATAATAAGAATGCTCCAGACATAATTATTGTCCCCAATCAGACATACGTTTACTCTCTTCCGTTCATACATAGTGACTGGGATATTCCACCCGAAGGCAAGTGGACAGGAATGCACGATATGTACGGGATATTTGTTGCGATGGGTGAAGGGATAAAGGAAAACTATGAAGTCAGGAACGCAAAGTTAGTGGATTTGATGCCCA
>NZ_JBMXHE010000027.1:0-21653 GCF_053987695.1 Palaeococcus sp. (in: euryarchaeotes) | reverse complement strand
CGGCAAGCTCCCGCGTTCCAATAAGACTCTTGGAGAATTGAAACCAAGATGGATGATGCTATAAGCGTTGGTGCAAGCGGAAGTTCCAATAAGACTCTAGGAGAATTGAAACTGGGGGAGGCTTCAGATTATTTTTCTGGAATCCTTCTGAACCCCCTAAGTTACCCCCTTACTCAGCATTCCTTCAGAATCACTGTTAGGATCTAGGTTTTGTTCTGAGGGGGTTCCTGAGAGTTATTTTGTTCTTCTGGGGGGTTGCTGGAGTGGAGGGGAACTTGGGGAGCTCAGAAAGATGACAGCAGAGAAACAGAATAATGCTCCCAGCCACGTAAGACTCTTGGAGAATTGAAACACAAAAGCTCATAAGCCTCGACCTCCCAATGGTCGCCCGTTCCAATAAGACTCTTGGAGAATTGAAACTGGGGGATGGTTCGGATTATTTTTCTGGAATCCTTCTGAACCCCCTAAGTTACCCCCCTTACCCAGCATTCCTCCAGAATCACTGGTAGAATCCAGGTTTCGTTCTGAGGGGGTTCCTGAGGGTTATTCTGTTCTTCTGGGAGGGTTGCTGGAGTGGAGGGGAACTTGGGGAGCTCAGAAAGATGACAGCAGAGAAACAGAATAATGCTCCCAGCCACGTAAGACTCTAGGAGAATTGAAACTGGGGGAGGCTTCGGATTATTTTTCTGGAATCCTTCTGAACCCCCTAAGTTACCCCCTTACTCAGCAATCCTTCAGAATCACTGTTAGAATTCAGGTTTCGTTCTGAGGGGGTTCCTGAAGGGTTATCCTGTTCTTCTGGGGGGTTGCTGGAGTGGAGGGGAACTTGGGGAGTTCTGGGGGATGACAGGGAGAAAACAGAATAACGCTCCCAGAGAGATGAAAAATTTTTTAAACTCCCCGTCTTTTCCTTCTAACATGTCATACTTATACGAAAGAAACTTCGAGCTTCAGAAGAAAATTGCGATGGAAAAGCTTGAGGATGCTCTAAGAAAAAATCTCGTGGATGAGGATATAATAAGCCTTCTGGAGAAGATAAACTCCCTAGAAAACTATTTCACAACCTCCTCATGCTCGGGGAGAATCGTGGTTATGGAGATGCCTGAGTTTGGGGATAAATTAAACGCCAAATGGCTTGGAAAATGGCATCGGGAAGTATCTATGGAAGAGGTCAAGAAAGCCATTGAGAAGCACGAGGAGGGGATGATATGGTTCATGCTCCACAGCCCGATTCTTCATGTGGCTTCAAGGAGCCTGGAGGACGCGGTTAGGCTTCTAAACCTGGGAATACACAGCGGCTTTAAAAATTCAAGCATAAAGAGCGTGAGCCATAAAAAGCTGCTCGTAGAGCTTTATTCCACAGAGCGCTTGGATATCCCCCTCGGAGAGAACGGTGAAATATGGGTGGATGAGGAGTATCTGGTGAAGATTGTGGGCATGGCCAACAGGCAGCTGAGGAGGGCTAAGGGAAAACTCTCGAAGCTCGAGGGAGAAATTGAGAGACTCATAGATGGGAATAAGCAATAAGAGTAAGATTTATAAAAGGTTGTCCTAAATCCAAATAGAAATCACGGTAATTAAAAACCTCATTTCTTGGAGGTGGTTTGAATGGAGGTAAAAGTGCCAGTTTGTACATCATGCGGAAAAGAGATAACACCAAGGGAAAAGGCAACACACTTCCTCTGCCCCAACTGTGGCGAGGAGGTTATATGGAGATGTGAAAGCTGCCGCGTTTTAGGGGTAACATACAAATGCCCCAAGTGCGGATGGGAAGGACCATGAGGTGGTGAAAATGGCGGATTTCAATCTGGTAGGAATTATTAAGGTAATGCCCACGAGCCCGGATGTCAACCTGGATGAGCTCGAGGAGAAGATCAAGGCTGCAATCCCAGAGAAGTTCGGCTTCCAGAAGATTGAGAGGGAGCCAATAGCCTTCGGATTGGTTGCTTTGAACGTCTACATACTCGGAAAGGACGAGGAAGGATACTCCCTAGATGCAGTCGCAGAAGAGTTTGCAAAGATAGATGATGTTGAAAGCGCTGAAGTGACCACGGTTACAAGGATTTGAGGGGCTTAGAGCCCCACATTTAAAAATTTAATGCCCTTTTCTTTGAATTCATCCAGAATTTCTCTGAGCTCCTCATCTTCTATTGAGGAGTATATCTCTTCAAATCTCTCCTTTGCATCTTCCTGGCCTTCTTTGAACCTTGCAAGCTCTCCGAGAGCTTTGAAGAAGTTTCCATAATCCTTATTCAAATCCTCGAAAGCTTCTACTAGAATTCCTACGTTTTCATAGATTCCTCTGAACTCCTTCTCCGCGAACATTTCATCGAGAAAGTTCAACAGAGTGTCAAATGCAAAGAGGAAGAGATTTTCATCCTCCGCTTCGAGAGCCTGGAGCATCGCCTTGCTTATATTCCCAAAGGCTCTTTTGTACTCCCCCCTACCGGCATAGATCTCAGATTCGACCAAGAGAGCGTTTACATCTATCTCCGTGCCCCTGGGGCTCTTTAAGACCTCTTTGATATATTCCTCCGCCTTTTCATCCATTCCTGCCCCATAGTAGAAGTGCGCAAGGTCAACGAGGCTCACGAGATAGTTTGTCTCATCTTTGAGCTTCTCAAATGCTCCTTTAGCTTTCTCCATGAAATCGATGGCTTTCTCCAGTTCGTTCATTTCCTCGTATGCAAGTGCCATGTGTGCCAGCGTGAGCGCCCGCTCGAGCTCGTCCTCCTCCATCTTCAAAAGCTCCTCGTAACTTCTTACAGCCTCCTCCGGAAAACCAAAGTGTTCATATGCCTCCGCAAGGTGATAGAGAGCCTCCGCACACGCCTCAATATCCCCCTTGGATTTCTCGAGTATCCCCCTATAGGGACGGAAAATGTCCTCCTCCCCCATATGAGCATATAAGTGTGCTATTTCATGCGCCAGATCATAGCTCCGGCATTCAATGGCGAGACCCTCCAAAGTCTTTGCTGCCCGCATGAGCTCTTCTTCGTCTTCAACCTGCTCAAGATAATCATCCAGGAGCTCAAGCACCTTTTCACAGTCCTTTTTCTCAATTGCATCCCAGAATTCCTTCATATTTTCTCACCAAGAGTGACTCTGGCAGAAGGGTTAAAAATCTAATGGATTGAAAAAGGATCCCAATAACTTTAGGGCAATATCAAAAAGAAGGGAAGAAATCACATATAATCATCTATGGTTCTGGCTTTAACCATTATGTGAGCTTTCTCCTTTCCGTAGAAGACTTCAACCAGGCCATCCGATTCTAATCGTTTAACGGTTCTAAAGAGGTAGGGCATTGGAGTATCGAGCTCCTCACTCAATTTCTGGAGTGTTACGGCCTTCTTTTTAACGGCCAGAAGATGATATATCCTTTCTCTGCCCCTCATAGAAACACCATTCATATATACGCATTGCAGATTAATAAACATTGCTGAGTACTTCTTGACATAATGCCAAAAATTAACTGCAATGTACATAAATGTTCCACTCATATTTATAAGACCCTTGCATAAACCCCAAGTTATGAGAGCAGAGATCCGAGAACTGAGCCATGAAGGATTTGGAATTGCAGAGGCTGGAAAAAGGAAAATACTCGTACCCTTCACTGCACCTGGGGATGTTGTCGAAATCAGGAAATGGCACAGGAAAAAGAGGAAGCTAATAGCTCATGATTATGAGATTCTGGAATACTCCGGGGAGAGGATGGAACCAAAATGTCCCTATTTTGGAGTATGCGGCGGGTGTCTGCTCCAGCACATACCCTATGAAAAGCAGCTTGAATTTAAAAGGGAAAAATTAAAGGATACTCTGGGCATTGAAATGAGCATAGTGCCTTCTCCGAAGATTTACGGACACAGAAACCGGATTGACCTAGTTATAACTCCTCAGGGGATCGGATTTAGGAGAAGAGGAACATGGTGGGATACGGTGGATATAGATGGATGCGAGGTCTTCGGGGAGAAGAGTGGGAGAGCCCTAAAAGGTCTGAGAGAATTCATGGAAGACTTCAAGCTGCAACCATGGGACTTGAAAAAAGCACAGGGCTTTTTAAGGTACATGGTCCTGAGGGAGGGCAAGTTCACCGGAGAGTTCATGGTAAGCCTCCTCACGGATAGGGGCTCCCTGCCAGAAGATGTTGAGGAATATTTCCCCTTTGCGGATTCAATATACTGGAGCATCAATGATACAAAGAGCGATGTCTCCTACGGAGAACCCGTGAAGTTCTGGGGAAGGGAGTTCATAAGGGAAGAGCTGGATGGTGTCAAATACCTCATCCATCCAAACAGCTTCTTCCAGACAAACTCATATCAAGCCGTTAATCTGGTCAGGAAAGTCAGCGAATTTGTGGAAGGTACGAAAGTTCTTGACCTCTATTCGGGTGTTGGAACATTCGGGGTTTATCTCGCCAAGAAAGGGTTCGAGGTGGAGGGCGTTGAGGTTAACCCATTCGCCGTCGAGATGGCCAGAAGAAACGTTGAGCTCAACGATGTGGAAGCATCATTCAAGGTTGGAGAGGATAAGGAGGTTGAAAGCCTTAGAAGCTATGATACTGTTGTAGTGGATCCCCCAAGGGCGGGTCTCCATCCAAAGCTCATAAAAAAGATTTTGAAGGATAAACCTGAGAACATAGTCTATGTTTCATGCAATCCAAAAACCCTATCCGAAAATCTGAGCACCTTAAGAGAACAATATGAAATAGTGGAAAGTGAAGCATTTGACATGTTTCCGCACACCCCCCACGTTGAGGTTGTGATTCAGTTAAGGTTAAAAGTTTGAAGTTCGAGACCGAAAGGTTCAAAAAGCTAATATACTAAAAGGTACAAAACATCCTTGAGGTGAGAAAATGACAGTCGACGAGAGGGATAAAATAATACTGGAAATGCTTTCCAAAGATGCAAGGACACCCTTCACAGAGATTGCTAAAGTCCTTGGAATCAGCGAAACAGCGGTCAGAAAGAGGGTGAAGGGACTTGAAGAGAAAGGAGTTATAGAAGGATATCATGTCAAGATAAACCCATCAAAACTTGGTTACACCTTGGTGAGCCTAACGGGAGTTGATACACTACCCGAAAAGATATTTACGGTTGCCGAGAAGCTCAAGAGCTTTGAGTTTGTTAAGGATCTATATCTCACTAGTGGAGATCATATGATAATGGCTGAAGTTTGGGCAAGGGATGGTGAGGACCTAGCTGACATAATCTCCAACAAGATTGGAAAACTTGATGGAGTTACGAAGGTCTGCCCAGCAATAATTTTGGAGAAGCTCAAATGAGCTTCTTGATTCACAGTTTTTGGGAGGCTTTTATTTGGTTTTGTTCCCGCTTTTTGATAGTTGTTATGACACCCGATGAAGCCAAACACGCCCCTTTTAGGATAAAGCTTTTAAACCATTTCTGGATTAGTAATGAAGTGAGCGGTAGTAGTCTAGCCTGGTCTAGGACACCGGCCTCCCAAGCCGGTAACCCGGGTTCGAATCCCGGCTACCGCACCATTCTTTATTCAATTGGTACCCCATCCTTGGTTCTTGGAGCGAGCCATTTTATAAGACGGTATGGATCCTTTGTGCGTATGATTATGGTTATGGGACCAAGGGGAGACTCCTCATTGAAGTTGACCTTTCCAGCATAAGCCACCTGCTTGTGCACCTTGAAGATTATCTCCTCTCCAAATGTTCCCTCCTCAAGCATAAGCCTCGCTGTGTCAAGTATGGCCTGGCCTCTGAAGAGCTCGTAGAGCCTTTGAAGTGCCTTTTTGTTCCGTGTTTTTCCAGTCAGAAGTATATACTCCCCTCTATCAAAGGCATCAAACTCAAGCTCCGGGATTAGATTCAGCATAGCCCTTTTAACCTTCCCCAAGTCTTCAGTGGGATAAACATAAGCCTCAACCTCAATTTCCTCGAACATGTCTCTCACCCCTGGAAGACCTCCACAAAAACCCTTATAAACAATTGCTCTCATATTTTTTAGGGTGTCCTAATAATGTTAGAAAACTTTATAACCCAGCTCAGCACGTACCTTCTCTCAATATCGGGCGGAAGTTTAATGCTCGTAGTTTTTTATGCAGGGGTTTTTGTGGCGTTAATGACGAGTTTGGGTTCTCTAGTAGCAATATTTGCAAAACAGCTCCCGGATTGGAGTGTAGAAGTTAGCCTCTCCTTCGCAGCGGGGGTTATGATTGTGGCATCATTCACGAGCCTGATACTCCCGGGAATTGAAGCCTCTAAATCTTTCCTTCCAGCTGGAATTGGAATTGCCCTTGGAGTCCTCCTCATATATGCAATAGACACCCTGATCCCGCACGAGCATCTCGTTAAAGGTTATGAGGGACCAAAGGAGTTCAAGGATAAAATAAGGGTGGTGTGGCTCATAGTTTTTGCAGTCATAATCCACAACCTTCCCGAAGGGCTGGCCGTTGGGACTTCCATAGTTTATGATATCCACACGGGGCTGGTGACGGCCATAGCCATTGGAATTCAGGATTTTCCGGAAGGCACCATAGTCTCCCTTCCATTGGCGGTTCTTCAAAAGAAGAGACTCCAGCCGATAATGATGGGAATTTTAAGTGGGGTCGCCGAGATGGTAATGGCACTTCTGGGGGCATTTTTCTTCACTTCCTTCCACTGGCTCCTGCCCTATGGATTAGGTCTAGCCGGTGGAGCAATGCTCTATGTTACGGTCAAAGAGATGATACCGGAGATCTACAGAAAAGAGGAGAATGAAACTCTGATAACCCTAGGCTTCTTTCTCGGTTTCTACGTGATGCTGTTCCTTGATTCCATGCTTGGGTAGCTTCAATATCCCCAGCTCTTTTGCAAGCTGGAGTATTCTCATCCTGTACTCATCCAAACTATCCTCATTTACGAGGAGGTAATCCGCAAGAGCCATGACCTCACCCACTCCAAACTTGAGCTCCTTCCAGTCTCTGGCTTCAAATTCGTCCCACGTGCTCGGGTCATCGCTCCTTCCTCTCCGGCTCAGTCGTTCAAAGCGCTTTTTTGGTGATGAATGGACACCTATGACCACTATTGTTTCCTCTGGAAAAGCATCCCTAAAAGTCCTTATTTCATCAAGAGAACGCACCCCATCCACAACAACCTTCTCATGCCCCTCCAAAAGCTCCTTTAGCTTGGGAATGCACAGCTTCGCAACGGCATTATCACCCAGCTCCTGCCTGAGCTGTATGCTGACCCTCCTCATACCTTCGGAGGTTCTCGGGATACCTCTTTTACTCGCTTCCTCCCTCACAATATCGCCCATGTTCACATGAGGAACTCCAAAGCGCCTGAACACCTTGACAACTTCTCCTTTCCCCGAACCGGGCATTCCCACGACACATATTATCATCTCAGCCCACTCCCCCTATTCCAGCATATTAACTCATTTGAGGAAAGCATCGAGAGTTCCCTTTTTAGGCTTTTCCTTTGAGAGCTTTCTTTCGACTCCGAGGCTCTTGTAAATCTCCCTTAAAACACCGACGCCAATGCCCTCAATATTTAAAAGTTTGGCAGGTTCTGACTTTGCGATATCCCCAGCATTTCTGAATCCCGCAAGATAGAGCGCCCTAGCTCTCTTTCTACCGATCATTGGAAGCCTGACGAGCTCTAGGAGCTCCTCTCTAACACCATGCTTGACCCTGAGCCTCAGATCCTCTAAAAATCTCAAAATTTCTTTTTTGGGCTCAAAGAGCTTGTAAATTTCAACCAGCGAATAGAGGAGCCAATCAGCAAGTTCCAGAACCCGGTAAAGATCCCCGCTGTCAATTCCATAGCTCTCAAGGATTTTATCCTCCCTCACCTCATTTATCCAGTCCAAAAGCATCCTGGCAGTTTTGAGCTGCCCCATGAAAATATCAAACTCATAATCCCCGTAGTAGGGAATGTTAAAATACAGATTATCCTCCATTTCATAGGCATAATCCACAAGATCATCCAACTCCTTCCTCTTAACCCTCAGGGTGTTCAAATCCGGTGAGGAGGCAAGGAGCTGGAAAATTCCGAGGGGATTTGGATTCTCCTCAATCTTGGGAAGGGCATCTTTAAAGCGCTTTGCCGTGAGCGGATCCACATAGAGCTGGGATGTTCTTATTCCAAGGGGCAGGGGCATAAAGCGATCCTCAAGATCTATATCAATGAAACCGTTCTCAAAGAAGAAATGAACTATTTTCTTGGCTTTCTCCTCAAGAAGTGCCAGATTCCTGCGCTGGTGGTAGAAGAAGGTCTTTTCCAAGAATTTCACGAGCTCTCCGAATGTTTCCACTCCAAAGTTAGTTATCAGAGCAAGGACCTGACCTCTAAATGCGCTCTCATTTGAGAGCATTGAAAAGAGATTTTCAGGTTTTCCAACAACATATTTCTTAAAAACTTCCATGGGGTCCTCGCTTTCCTTTGCAACTATTATGGCCTCTCCTTCCCTGTCGTATTTGGGTCTCCCGGCCCTCCCAAGCATCTGCTGGATCTCCAAAACGGGTATATCCATCCATCCAAAGGAGGAGTAACGCTTGGTATCGCGGATTATAACACGAAACGCGGGAGTATTTACCCCCATGGCAAGGGTTGGTGTTGCTGTTATCACCTTGATTATCCCCTCTCTGAAAGCATCCTCGATTAAAGTTCTCTCCTTCCTTCCAAGCCCGGCATGGTGAAAGGTTACCCCGTTTATCAGAGCTTCCCTGACCTTATCATTCGTCGGGTTGCTCTCAATTTCCTCCACGAGGGATTTCAAAACCCTCTGCTCGGCTTTGGTTAGAAGCTTTTTGACCTTCTTGCTGAGCCTTAGAGCTTCTCTTTCGGCGCTACGTCGGGTATTCACAAAAACCAGAGCCTGCTTCCCCCTCTTTATTGCATCAATCACGAGAGAATCCCACGTTAAATCAAACTTCTGAGTGCTCTCATCCTCCCATATCACGCTCCCGTTGTAGAAAACCCCTTTCCTAAGCTTCACGGGTCTCCAATCGCTCATAACAAGACCCGCATCTAGCCATTCCGCCAGTTCCTCCGCATTTCCAACCGTGGCGCTTAACCCGAGGATCTGAGCCCTTCCGACCATGTGGGATAGGATCATCTCAAGGGTCGCCCCCCTGTCAAAGGAGCCCAGAAGATGAATTTCATCGGCTATAACAAGATTCACATCCCTTATCCACCGGGGTTTGTGTCTTAGAAGGGAATCAAACTTTTCAGATGTTGCGATTATTATGTCATATCTCCCGAGCCATTCATCACCGCTGTCGTAATCCCCTGTGGAGAGAGCCACACCAACACCAAACCTCTCCCACACCTTGAATTCCCTATATTTCTCCTCTGCAAGGGCTTTGAGCGGAACGAGGTAAACTGCTTTTCCTCCCTCTTTAAAAAGCTTGTTGAGCATTACAATCTCGGCAACCAGCGTCTTTCCAGATGCTGTTGGAATAGCAAGGATCAGGTTCTTTCCTTCAAGCACACCACTCCTCAACGCCTCCGCTTGAGGTGGGTAGAGCTCATCAATGCCCCTCTCCTTCAAGGCTCTTATTATACGTTCGTCCACAGAAAGCTCTTCAATCCTCATGATATCACTCTTCTTATACATCTAAGCAAAGTTTTTTAGCTCTTTCCCCGAACTAGGGATGGTGAGCACATGGAGATTAAGATTCCCTTCATAATCTTCGAAGTTCATGGAGAGGAGTACGCCATAGATGCCTACTTCTCAAAAAAATTGGAGAAGATTGAGAGGATCAGCACGCTCATAAGGAGAACAGACTTTCCGAGGGCCTTTCCCGAAGGTTCTCTGGAGCCCCTTCTAAAGGAGGAAGAGCTCGAGAACTTCCTCAAGAGCCTATTTTATGAAGTAGCAAAAATTTCAGGACAGACCTTTGATGAGAGATTGAGGCACATGAGAAGATGGAATCTATGGAGGTTTTTGGGGATTCCCACCGGCTTTCGCAGGCATTTAGAAGAGGATGAGAAGCTTAGCTCGGCGAGCAGAGAAGCCATGCTATCTTTAAGCATACTTCAGAGGGTTCTTGGAGTTAAAAATGCGGGTAAGCTCGGCGACGTAATCATCATACCAAAGGGGTATGCCTATTATGTGATCAGAGTGGAAGGCGGGGAAATAAGAAACGAGAAAGGGGAAATTGACAGGATTTATACATCACTTCTAAAAATAGATGAAGGGTTTAGGAAAGCCCTCAAGCTTTAGAGTAGAGCCAGCAGGCGACATAGTGATCCTTTTCAGCTTCCATCAAAGGAGGTTCCTGCTTCTTGCATATATCCTTTGCAAAGGGGCATCTTGGATGGAAGCGACACCCGCTCGGAGGATTGATCGGGCTTGGAGGCTCTCCCTCAACCTTCATTCTCTTGGCTTTGAGCTCCTTTGCAAGCTCCGGATCGGGGACGGGTATTGCTGAAAGCAGCAACTGGGTATAGGGGTGTAGAGGCTTCTCAAATATTTCATCCGAAGGTCCTACCTCCACGAGCTTTCCAAGATACATGACCCCCATCCTGTGGCTCATGTACTTAACAACTCCAAGATCGTGGGATATGAAGAGGTAAGTGAATCCAAACTCCCTCTGGATATCCTTGAGCGTGTTTAATATGTTAGCCTGAACCGAAACATCCAAAGCTGATGTTGGCTCATCCAAAACTATGAACTCGGGTCTCAGTGCCAAGAGCCTTGCCAAGGCAATACGCTGTCTCTGACCACCGCTGAACTCGTGGGGATATCTGTAGAGGTGCATCTCATTGAGACCTACGCTCTCAAGAAGCTTTATGACGAACTCTTCAGGATCATCGACATGAATCCCGTGGAAACGTACGGGTTCCATTATGACCTCAAAGACCGTTTGTCTTGGGTTCAAGGAGGAATAGGGATCCTGAAACATAATTTGAGCTTTTCTCCTGAACCACTTCATCTCATCTCCCTTTAGCTCCATGATGTTTTTTCCCTGGAATATGACCTCTCCATCTGTTGGTTCTATTAACCGAAGTATTGTCCTTCCCGTCGTTGTTTTACCACACCCGCTCTCTCCAACCAGTCCAAAGGTTTCTCCTCTCCTTATCTCAAAGCTTATGTCATCCACAGCCTTCACATGTCCTTTTGTGAAGAATAACCCCTTAACCGGGAAGTATTTTTTAAGATTCCTAACCTGAAGTATCGGCTCCAATTTCATCACCTCAATACAAATGGCATGCTACGAAATGACCATCCTCAATTTCCTTGAGCTCGGGAACCTTCTGCTTGCATATATCCTTTGCAAAGGGGCACCTCGGATGGAAGCGACACCCTGAAGGTGGTGTAATTAAGTTCGGCACTGTTCCCGGTATGGCATCCAATCTCTCTATTCTCTTCATTGGATTTGGAACGGCTTTCAAAAGACCCTGAGTGTATGGATGTAATGGATTTTTAAATATCTGTTCCGCTGTGCCAATTTCCGCAATTTTACCCGCGTACATTACAGCAATCCTATCCGCCATTTCAGCGACCACACCCATATTGTGTGTGATCAAGATTAGGGTTGTGTTATAATCCCTCTTGAGCTTGTTCATCAAATCCAAGATCTGTGCCTGAACCGTAACGTCCAGAGCTGTCGTCGGCTCATCCGCTATGAGAACCTTTGGATTGTTCGTTAATCCCGTCCCTATAACAACACGCTGCTTCATACCACCGCTCATTTCGTGGGGATAGTTCTTTATCCTGCTCTCGGGGTCGGGTATCAGCACCCTCTTCAAAATGCTCAAAGCCCTTTGAAGACCTTCCTTTAAGTCCTTGACGGTGTTGTGAACTACCATGGCCTCGGCTATCTGATATCCAACTTGATAGAGGGGATCCAAAGAGGCGTGGGGATCCTGGAAGATGTAAGCTATCTCTTTTCCTCTAATTTCCCTTATCTCCTCTTCACTGAGTTTGAGCAAATCAATCGGTCCTTTGTCTGAGTGATATATTACTTTACCCCCAACTATTCTCCCGGGACTTTCAATAAGCTGGGTGAGTGCCCTCGATGTAACACTCTTACCGCACCCTGTTTCTCCCACAAGTGCAAATGTTTCACCCTTGTAAACATCGAAGGAAACCCTCTCTATCGCTTTAACTATTCCAGCATAGGTGTAAAAGTGAACCGTTAAATCCCTAACTTCCAAAATCGGTTCAGGCATTCTCCTCACCTTCCTTTTCCTCCATCTTCTTGGTTTTCTTCACCTTGAACTCTATGCTTCTTCTCGTCTTCGGATCCAGAATGTCTCTAAGCGTGTCCCCGAGGAGGTTCCATCCCAGAGCAACGAGCATAACCACCAGGCCCGGATAGATTATGAGCCACCATGCCTTGGGGAAGAACTGAGTACCATCATAAACTATCCTGCCCCAGTCGGCTATTGGAGGTGTTGCACCGAGGCCCAAGAAGCTTAGACCTGCTTCCATCAAAATCACACTGCCAAAATCCAAAGTTATGTAGACCAATATGGGTCCTATTATGTTGGGAAGAATATGCTTGAACATTATGGTCCATGAACTCAATCCTATAGCCCTGGCGGCTTCAACATAGAGGTTTTCCTTCTCCGTTAATGTAGAACCTCTCGTTATTCTCGCATAAGCGGGCCACCACACTATAATCATCGCCAGTATAACCGAAAGCAATCTTCCAAGGTTTCCCGCCTCCCTCATGTGCAAGCCAAAGAGCCATAAGACGAAGCTCTGAAGATGTGCATGGCTCGATATAAATGCCTGAAGTCTGTTTGGAAGCACTGCCGAGAGTGCGATGGCAAGTATGAGGGCGGGAAATGCCAAAAACATGTCGGTTATACGCATCACAAGTTCATCCGTTTTTCCTCCATAGTAGCCCGCTATGAGACCCAATAAAATTCCCAAGGGGACTCCAAGCACAATAACGACTATTGAGATGACGAAGGAAGTTCTGGCTCCGGCGAGCAACAGGCTGAGCAAATCCCTTCCATAATGATCCGCACCCAAGTGCAGGCTCATTATGGTCTCATGGGAGGGCAGGTAAACCTGAGTTCCCGGGGGTGCAAGATATGCGGTTCCATTGTCGAAGAAGGGGAAGTAGTTGTAGGGCCATGGTGCCAACCTAGGTCCGAAAACTCCAAAGAATATGAACACCAGCACCAAAAACACTCCAATCAATCCCGGGGGTGACCGGTTAAGAGCATATAGCATCAAACGCCACTCTTCCATTTTGGACTTATTCTTTTTCTTCCAGTCCCTCTTGAAGATGTTTATGAAAGATCCTAATGCAATTACAAGAAAATCTGCAATCCTGTCCAAAATGCCTTTTTTATATTCCTCCTGCATCTTCAACCACCTCAGTATCTCACCCTAGGATCGATGACTGCGTAGAGTATATCCACCACCAGATTGGCGGTTACGTACACCAATGCAAATATGAAGGTCACTGCCACGACAGCAGGAAAGTCCAAGTTTTGAATCGCTTGTATGGCATATCTTCCCATCCCCGGTATTCCAAAAACAGTCTCTGTAATCGGAGCACCTGCCAGAAGTCCTCCAAATTGGAGTCCCAAAACAGTTATGATTGGAACTAAAGCGTTCTTCAGCGCATGCCTGTAAACCTTGAGCTTTGGAACACCCTTTGCTTTCAAGAATTCTATGTAGTCGCTGCTCAGAGCCTCCAAGAAAGAATTCCTAACAAATCTAGCTATGACCCCTGCACCCTGAAACCCCAAAACGAAACCGGGCAGCCATAACCTTCCAATGTGCTGCTTAAATATAGTGAACTCTCCAGTCAGAAGAGCATCTATCATCGGTATATGGGTTATCTGATGGGATGGATAGGCCGGGAAACCTGCTAGATTTATCAATCGGAACTTAACGAAGAACACGAATATTAAAATATATCCAAGCCAGAAAACAGGAGTCGAAACTCCTATGAGGGCAAAAAATCTGATTATCGTGTCCACCCAGGTATTTCTCTTCAACGCCGAGAGTATTCCCAAAGGAACTCCAATAAGTATCACGAAGAAAAATGCCACCAGCGCCAGCTCAAAGGTCTTTGGAAATCGCTTTCCAACATCATCCATAACTGGATTCGATGTTCTCGGATCTATGAGCGTGTTCTTTGCCAGTCCACTCACCAAAAACCAGTATTGATCATACCATGGTTTATCTAAATGGTATTGAGCTTTTATCCTAGCTATAGCTTCCTGAGATGCTTTCTCTCCACCTGCCCATGCCCTTGCAGGGTCCGCCGGTATAACATATGCTATTATAAAAACTATCAAAGTAACACCAATCAGTGTGGGCAGGAAGGTCAGTATTCTCCTTATCAAGAACTTCTTCAGCTCTGCCAATTTTATCACCCCGGTGAGAGAGATATTTCACAAGTATAAAAATTTTATCATCAATGTATCTAAACATACGTCAAGCAAATTTAGAGGTGCAGTGAACAATAGCCGAAAATATCAAAGAAAAGAAAAAGAAATTCAAAGTCAAGGCTTGTATCCATACTCTTTCTCCCAAAGATCCTTGTTCCAGTAGTACGGGTTGAGTGCTAGAACTATGTAGCTGTTCTCTTCGTATTCCTTGACGTAGTATGGACCCGTTCCAACTGGATACTTGTGTATGAGCTGGTGGGTTGGGTCTTGTTCGCCCTCCTGCACATAAGCCTCCCATGCCTTCGGGTTCTTACCGTTGTCCGCTGCCTTCATTGCCTCATCGTATTTGTCCCCAAGGAGGTACTCCGCTGGAAGCACTGAGAGGAATGGATCAGCAACAACTCCAAGGATTGGAGCGTATGGGTCTGGTAGTACAAGCTTGTAAACTCCAGCGGTCTCTCCGCTGTAGCCGAAAAGATCGAGGAGGTCCTTCATTGACTTAACTTCAATGCTCTTACCGTTGTAGTCCGCTATGAGTTTCTCACTCTTTAGAACGTTCTCAAACTCCTGCTCTGTGAGAGGCTGTGATTTATCGAGATCCATGAAGCCGGTCATCCAGCTAACGGAGTGACCGAGCCTCTTAACACGCCAGAAGGTGAATGCAACATCCGTTGCATCAATTGGATAGGTCTTGTCATTCCATGGGTCGTAGGCTTTAACACCACCCCTAATGACAAAGTACCACTCTGTACCATCCTCATTGTGTGCCCATGCGACTGCCAAGTCTGGAGTAACCTTCTCGGTCTCTTCCTTCCAGTAGGTTACTAATGTGTCACCGATCTCGTGCCAGATTTCCCATCCAAAGGTCTCATAGGTCATTGCTGGGTCAAAGCTCTCGGGCCATCCAATGGTGCCTATAACATAGGTGTTAGGATCGTTCTTGTAGTCCTTAATACCGACATCAACACTCGGTGCCTTGGGATCCTCCCATATTAAGTCATAGCGCTCGGCGAATGTTGGGTGGTAGTATCTTCCCTTGACCCAGTCCCAGTAGACACGCATCTGCCTGTTCTGTCCAAGGATAACTTCTGGGACCAGCTGGTTGCCCTTTATGTAGAGTGCCTTAAAGAGTTCCGTTCTTACCTCCGGGGCTGTCTCCCTTCTTGCAGCGATAACGAGGGCATCAACATCAGTATCCCTGAAGAATGCTGGGTTGATTGCACCGAATCCTTGTCCCTGCTCCATTAACTCCTTCACAGATGGCGTGTTCTCCTCGTCAACAACGTAGCTAACAGCTATAACCTTCTTCCCACTTGGGAGGCTAACGCTCGCACCGCTTCCCTTTGGACCAACAACCACGACGCCATCATCGGTTTCAATAACTTCGGCCTTGCTCATCATTGAGCTTATGTCGTCTGCGGTGGCGTCAACTTTGACGTTAAGCTCTTTGAAGTTGGTGGCGCCGTATAGGAATGGACCCACCCAGTTATCTGAGTCTAGGTAGTCGGGCACCCAACCAACGACATATACGTCATAGTCACCTTTCTCTGTCTTGCCCAAATAGACTGGCCACTCATAGCTTGAAACCGTTATCTGGAATCCAAGCTGGCTCCAGACGTTTTGTAATATCGTCATTATCTTCTCACGAGCTGAGTTTCCGGCGTTGTATATGAGCTCGATCTTGTATTTGCTTGGGTCAACTCCAGCTTCTTGGAGCATTTGCTTGGCTTTCGCAATGTTGTAGTCATACTTCGTTATTCCATACTCGGTGTATCCTGGCCATGGCTTTGGAATTGGTCCCCAGTTCCTCTCTAAGTTTCCGGAATAGACGTTCTGGCTTATTTGATCATATGGAATCGCATATGCCAGTGCCTCTCTAACCTTTGGATTGTTAAAAGGCTCGCGCTGCGTATTGAAGACTATAAATGTCAAAATTGGCTGCAGTATGTCCGTCTTAACAACGGAATTGTAACCTTGGAATGTTAATCCCTTAACATCATTAATCCTCTCCGGTGGAATTGCAACGTTATCAACGGTTCCCGTCTGGAACAGGTTAATTCTTGCAATGGCATCGTCATTAATTACGTAAAGGACGGTTTTGTGTATTGCTTTTGTTGGTTGGGTTTGTGTCGGGCTTGCACTGGAAGTTGGAGATGCTGTGGATGTTGGAGATGCTGTGGACGTCGGGGTGGTCTGACCCCCGCCTCCTATACAACCACTTGCCACGACGGCAAATGCCATAACTCCTATTAACAACAGGGCTAGTACAGACTTCTTCATCGATACCCCTCCCAATACATTGGGCACCTATTTCTATATAGCAATGGGGTAATAAAACTTTCGATTCTCGAATAGGCATATCACAAAATAAAGCTTATTACCTGCAATTTTGGATAAATTGTGATATATACTATAAAAACTGTTCCATCACTCAAACTCATCAAAAATGGTTAATATACATAGGACTACTTTAACATACCACAATGAACACATTGTAATATCAATTCCATATATCACCGAATATGACAATTCACTCCCTCAAAAGAGCATATCAAGAATTACGAAAACCTTAAATTCTAAAAAGAGAAAAAGATATTTGACAACCAAATTTGGTGGTGTAGATGGTAAGAGCATATGTTTTGTTGACGGTAGAAATTGGAAAAGTTGAAAAGGTATTGGAGGATGTTAAAGCGATATCCGGTGTCATAAGAGCGGATGCAGTAACGGGACCGTATGATGCAATAGTCCACATAGAAGCCGCAGATCTGGGAGAGTTAACCAGAAAAATACTCCACGATATACACAACATCGATGGTGTTATAGACACCACAACGGCAATAGTGGTAGAAGTGGAAGAGGAGTGACTACCTTCTCTTCTTGGGTTTTCTAAGTTCCCTAATCTTTTGTGCTATTAGTTTTAATGTCTCTGATTTTCCATAATCACTTTCAACTTTTAGCATTCCTCTGCTTCTAAGATTTTCAACGAGTCCTGAAAGCCTTGGATTAAGCTTTTCTTCATCCACATCAATTATTTTAACATTCAGGTATCTAATAGCTTCAACAATCTCCTTAACGGAGGGAGCATCAACCGCAAGTGTTTTTGAGACCTCTCTCCCATACTTTTTTGAGAGCCTTGAATCAAGCTCGTTTGTCCATATCACAAATCTCTTCATGTTCCCACCAAATAAAAATTGGAGATAAGAATAAAAAGGTTTAGCATCGAACTTATACCTGGAGATGAGAGATATGGTTTCCATCAAAAATGTGATTCAAAAGGAGATTCAAACCGGTGATGTCGTTATTATCGAGTATCCCAGCGGCTATCCAATGGAAGAGATAGTGTGGGGGGAGGTCATCCCTGAAATATCAAGAGAAAATACAGTGCTCATAGACGATTTCTTTGGAATAGGTGACTTAATGTTCAGAAACTATATGAGAAGATTAGAACCGCCAGAATACAGGAAAATCTTCAAGATAGTAAAAAACATCAAAGTTGTTAAGATAGGGCCCGGAAGGGCGAGCTATGGAAAAATTGTCAATGAGATCCCTATAACCTACGAAACCCAGATTTTTCTGGATAACTATTATCTCTCCATAAACAAAATCATGAAAGAAAGCACAAAACCACTTTATTTTGTGAGCATAGGTGTTTCTGAGTACATCTATTTTGGAAAGGAGAAAGCCCTTCAAACCCTGCTGACTACGAGGAGCTTCCTTCCCGTCGAGGACTGGTCTTCGATATACTTCCTGAACAGAGACATGCTCCCAAAAGAAGCTCTCGCAATCATGGAAGACATAGCTTCTCACATCATAGAGATAAAGAGAGAAGGGGAGCCCGTTCTCAAGAAAAAGATACGCAGGTGATTCTAATGATAAAGGAAGGGGACAAAGTTCTGCTCGTAGATTCCAGAGGAAAGAAATACCTCTTAACAGTAAGGGAAGATGAATTCCACACGGACCTGGGCATAATAAAGCTCGGAGAGCTTATTGGAATGAATTTTGGTGAAAGCATAAAAAGCCATAAGGATAAGGAGTTCAAGATTCTGAAGCCAAGGATAGTGGATTTCCTCGCAAAAATGAAGAGAGGACCTCAAACCGTGCATCCAAAAGATGCAGCCCAGATAGTGGCATATGCGGGTATTTCTCCCGGCGATTTTATAATAGAAGCGGGAGTTGGGAGCGGCGCGCTTACAATGTTCCTGGCAAATATCGTGGGCAAGGAGGGAAGGATTGTCAGTTATGAAATAAGGGAAGATTTTGCGAACCTAGCGCGGAAAAACCTGGAATGGGGTGGTTTTGGAGATAGAGTTGAAATAAAGCTTAAAGACATATATGAGGGCATAGATGAGGAGGATGTGGATCATATAATATTGGATCTGCCCCAACCCGAAAACGTGCTGGAGCACGCCCTAAACTCTCTCAAGCCCGGCGGCTTTTTCGTTGCCTACACTCCATGTGCAAACCAGGTGAGCAGGTTCTACGAGCGTTTAAGGGAATATAAAGAGCATTTTTCAAGACCAAAGACTATAGAGTGCCTCGTTCGAGAACAGGAAGTCAAAAAGAATTGTTTTAGACCGAGCACAAGGATGCTTGCGCACACGGGATACCTGACATTTCTTAGAAAACTGTAGCGATTTTGATAATACTCCTATTTTACCTAATTTTTTCATGAAAAATGTATTTTTATGGAATTTTTTTCGATCTTTTTAACCTTTGGTTTACAATACTTTTATAAACACCTAATGTTTCAAACCAAAGTAGATGCCCAAACTTGTTCGCATGAACGGAGGTGTACATTATGTATAAAATACTCGAAAAGAAAGAACTTGCAATGAATGAGATAATGTACAAAGTTCACGCCCCCCATATAGCTAAAAAAGTCCAGCCCGGGCAGTTTGTTATAATGAGAGCCTTTGAAAATGGAGAAAGAATTCCCCTCACACCAGTTACATGGGATAGAGAAGAGGGATGGATAACCCTCATAACCTTCATCAGGGGGAGGACAACCCTCAGAATGAACATGGAACTAAACGAAGGGGATTACATATTGAATATTGCGGGCCCCCTCGGAAATCCAGCTCCCATGAAGAAGTTTGGCAAAATACTCGCCGTTGGGCTGATAACGGGTATAGTGGAGGTATTTCCAATAGCCAGAGCATGGCAGGAGCTTGGAAATGAGGTTATAACACTCCATGTTTCTCCAAATCCAATGGTGCTCTTAAGGGAAGAATTTGAGAGTGCTGTTTCAAAGCACATAGTTGAGGGTTTTGATCTGAAAGAAGGATGGGGAATGGACGAAATAACTCAAGAGATCGTCAAACGGGCTGCTAAAAAGGTTAAGGAGCTTATAGAGGAAGAAAAGCCAGATTTCGTCTTTACGGTCGGCCCTGCAGGAGGTCAGAAAATGATATTTAATATCGTTAAGGAGTACGGGATTCCAATGGAATCGGATCTTCATCCAATTATGGTTGACGGTACGGGGATGTGCGGTGCCTGCAGGGTCCACGTTGGGGGCGAGGTTAAATTTGCGTGTATTGATGGACCGGGTTTTGATGCCTATAAGGTGGACTGGGATGAGCTGATTCACAGAAGTGGATTTTACAGCGATAAGGAGAAGCTTGCCCTAGAAGTATACCTCAAAAAGCTCCAAGCTCAAGGGGGTGCTCAATGATGGCTAGGAAACTCATCAGGGAGAGAATCCCAACACCGGAGCAAGACCCGAAAGAGAGGATATTCAACTTCAACGAAGTTAACCTCGGCTATACATTTGAGCTTGCTCAAAAGGAAGCCGAGCGCTGTCTGCAGTGCCCTTATGATTATGCCCCGTGCATAAAGGGATGTCCCGTTCACATAGATATCCCAGGATTTATAAAAAAGCTTAGGGAATATAGGGAAGACCCGGACAAAGCTGTAAAGGAAGCACTAAGGGTTATATGGGCATGCAACACCTTGCCCGCAACCACAGGGCGTGTCTGTCCTCAGGAAGACCAGTGTGAGATGAACTGTGTGATGGGTAAGGTGGGGGATAAGATAAACATTGGGAAGCTCGAGCGTTTTGTTGCAGACTATGCAAGGGAGAAGGGAATTGATGATGAGCTTTTGAGCGAAATCGTTCCCAAGATAGAGAGGAAGTCTCAGAAGGTCGCCATAATAGGGGCAGGCCCTGCGGGACTTACGGCAGCCGGTGAGCTTGCAAAAATGGGGTACAAAGTTACAATATTCGAAGCCCTCCACGAAGCGGGTGGAGTTTTGATGTATGGGATTCCGGAATTTAGACTTCCAAAGGCAGTTGTCAAAAAGGAACTTGAAACCCTCAGGCGCTTGGGTGTTGAGATAAAGACGGATCACATAGTGGGGAGAACCGTAACTTTGGAGGAGCTTCTGGAGGAGTATGATGCTGTTTTTATAGGAAGTGGTGCAGGGACTCCAAGGTTCATAAACGCTCCCGGTGTGAACCTTAATGGAATATACTCGGCAAATGAGTTTCTCACGAGAGTTAACCTAATGAGAGCATATAAATTCCCGGAATATGAGACCCCCGTAAAAGTTGGAAAGAAGGGCATAGTGATTGGAGCGGGAAACACGGCAATGGACGCCGCCAGAACTGCCAGGAGACTGGGCGCGGAGGTAATTGTAGCCTATAGGAGAGGAGAGGAAGACGTAAGTGCAAGGGAGGAAGAAGTGGAACATGCCAAGGAGGAGGGCGTTAAATTCGAGTTCTTCCTTAATCCCGTAGAGTTCATTGGAGATGAGAACGGCAGAGTTAAGGCGGTAAGGTTTGAGAAGATGAAGCCTCTGAAAGAGCGCGATTCGAGAGGAAAGAGAAAAATCGTTGGAACGGGCAAACATGTGACGCTTGAAGCAGATACCGTAGTAATAGCCATTGGAAAGACCGCCAATAAATTGATAGCGAGCACACCGGGATTGAAGGTTAAGAGAGGAGTTATTGAGGTCGATGAGAATCTTATGACTTCTATTGAGGGTGTTTTCGCTGGAGGAGATGCTATTAGAGGTGAAGCGACCGTCATCCTGGCAATGGGGGACGGAAGAAAAGCAGCAAAGGCAATCCACGAGTACCTCACGAAGAAGAGGGACGAGAACGCCTGAGCTTTTCTTTTTTTAACTCGTTAACTTTTGAATCCTCCCTCTTTTCGGTCTCATATCAAAGTAGATAACTACCACCCCGGTAGTTAACTACTGGGGCGGGAGCTTTCGAAAAGGTTTATCAACATTCTGAGAAAAGCACTTCATAGGCGATGAAGAGCTCTAGGGTATCTGAGGGATGATGAGAGGTAGGAGCTGAGCCGTAACCTTTTGAGAATAAGTTTGGGAAAAA
>NZ_JBMXHE010000026.1:0-9341 GCF_053987695.1 Palaeococcus sp. (in: euryarchaeotes) | reverse complement strand
ACGTGACATTGTACATTTGAAAACGAGTCATCCTCTCAATTACCCATTCTGGTGCCGCAACAAAACCCAAACGCCAGCCAGTCATTGCAAAAGTTTTTGAAAAACCGTTTATTGTTATCACCCTATCAAACATTCCGTTAAGAGAAGCAATACTGTGGTTCTTGACCCCATCATACACGAAATACTCGTAAACCTCATCACTGAACACTATCAAATCATGCTCCACGGCAAAATCCGCAATTTCCTCAAGATCTTTTTTTGTTAGAACGGCTCCAGTAGGATTATTCGGGCTGTTTATGATGAGAGCGCGCGTTTTCTCAGTAACATGCTCCTCAAGATCATCCACGCTTAACCGGAATTCATTCTCCTCGTGGGTGGGCACTTCAACGGGTTTTCCCCCCGCGAGAATTACTGAGGGAGCATAACTAACAAACGCGGGCGAAGGTATGAGAACTTCCTCACCATCCTTTAAAAATGTCGCAAAACCCATTAAAAGCCCTTGATTCGCTCCAACAGTTATCATGATTTGACTCTTTGGATCAACTTCAATACCATTATCTTTCTTCAGTTTTTCCGCTATTGCTTCTCTAAGCTCCCTAATCCCGGCATTAGGACCATAATGCGTCAACCCCTCGTCCAACGCTTCTTTAGCGTACTCCTTAATGTGCTCAGGAGTGTCAAAGTCGGGTTCTCCAATTCCCAGTGAAATCACCCCCTCAACACCCTGAGCCAAATCAAAAAGCTTCCTAATTCCAGAAACACTCACTAGCTCTAACCTATCACTCAACGCCATCCATAACACCTCCTAGTTGCTCCAAAAAAATTAAAATCAAGAGCTAGCTTCCGCTTTTGAAAGCCTGTAGAGACCCCATGCTAAAGGTCCATAGATTATTAATATAACAAACAATCCTACTATGTAAGCTGTGCCCATCTTATCACCCCAGTATGAATTGGGAAATGTATATTACGATTATCACTATTGGATACACGTACTTAACCCACGGTTGCCATATTGCTGGAAATTCTATCAGAGCGCCTTTTCTAAGTTCCTCGTATGCCTTGTCCACTCCAAACTTAATCAATGCCAGTGCCGCAATTAATGCTCCCAAGGGTCCTAAATAAACTGTTGAAATGTTTATTATCCAATCAAAGTACGTGGGATTTATAGCACCAGGGGCTCCTACCACAAAGGCTAAGAGACCAAAGAGAATTGTAGCAGTTTTTCTGCTCATGTTAAGGTGTGTAGTTGCAGCTTGTACATTAGTCTCAAGCATTGCGATCGTTGAAGAAAATGCAGCGAAAAGTATCAACAGGAAGAATATTGCTGCAAAGATTATCCCTCCGGGCATTTTTTGGAATACTACCGGTAGGGTCACAAAAACCAATCCAGGTCCTGCTGTAGGTTTAAGCCCAAATGCAAATACTGCCGGGAAGATTGCGAATCCTGCAGTTACAGCGACTGCAGTGTCTCCAAATGCTGTAACTATAGCGGATAGGGGTATATCTTGGTCCTTTTTTATGTAACTGCCATAAACTACATTCGACATTCCCAAACAGCTCAGTGAGAAAAACATCTGCGAGAGTGCTATCATCCACGTTTTTCCACTTAGGATTTTGCTCCAATCTGGCAAGAGGTAGAACTCAAGACCCGCATAGGAGTTTGGCAAAGTAATGCTCCTTATTGCGAGTATAATTATCATCACAAATAGTAGTGGCATCATGATCTTACATGCCCTTTCAATACCTTTCTGAACCCCAATTATTACTATTCCTATCGTTATAGCTATAGCAATGAACTGCCACACTACAGCTTCTGTACTAAAAGAGATACTACCGAAGAAAGAACCGGGATCTACACTAAGTAACTTTCCTGTCAATGCTGTAACAAAATATTTAAGTGCCCATCCGACTACAACAGAGTAAAATGCAAATATCATCAACATCATTGCATTTACGAAAATTCCTAGGTATTTTCCCCCCGGTAAAGTTTTGCCGTATGCTTCTATTGGCCCTCCCACTGCTCTTCCAAGGGTAAACTCTACGGTTAGTGCTACAACTCCAACAAGGAAAAGCAAGATTAAATACGGTATTAAGAATGCTGCCCCACCATAGAGTCCAGCTCTCATTGGGAACATCCAAATGTTCCCTAAACCTACAGCACTTCCGATAGCTGCTGCAACAAAACCTACTCTACTCCCCCAAGTCTCTTTAGACAAGGATACCACCTCCAACCACTGCTTCTTATATGTTAAAAAATATAAAGTTTTCGTTTTATATAACTCAATTAATACGTAAACTTTAATCAAAGCAATCTTTGAAGATTTTACGTTTATCTAAAAAAACTCTAAACAAAATTAGACACATCTTCAAAAAAGTGTACCCAATGAGTGATGATGAGATAGTATCAGTTAATAATCGATGTACTTATTCGCATCAGATGAAAAAGCTGGTTTTAGGATCATGAGGGGGTTAATGTTCTCACACCGACATTTAAAACAATAAACCACAAACAAAAAATGATTAGAAACTATAAACATGTCATAATAAAAAGGGATCAGGCAAAGAAGAGTATAACAGCTTCCCCAACGACCGCCGTCTCAACTTCCTCTCCTTCGCTGAAAACTGTCTTTCTTATGACAACTTCGTCCTTCCCCAGCGTTATTCTTTGCCCATCTATTTCAAACTCAATCTTCCCCTTTTCCTTCAAAGCTATTGAAACTTCACCTGCATTTTCCATGAGATACTTTGAGATTTTTGGAACGAGCTTTCCGTATTTGGGACCCACGAGTTTAAAGTTGGGCTTTATCTCAGTTATCCTCTCTTCCAGCTCGGGTTCTCCTTTGATTATCTCAAGTTTCTCTATGTTCATGGTTCCGGCTATATCCTTCTCTATCGATTTGAACGTGTCGTAGGAATCAGTTGCATAGATTGCAACATGCTTGAGCTTTGTATTTAACGAGAGTCCATGTGAGTTCTTGTAGCGACGCATGATGCCCACGACTTCACTTGCAAGTTCCCCAAGTTTCTCCGCTTCCTCATCTATGCGTTCTTCCGTGTATTTGGGCCATTCAAGGAGATGCACACTCTTTGCACCAATTTTTGGTTTAAATATATCCTGATAGATCTCCTCAGCTATGTGAGGAGCGAGAGGTGCGAGTAGGAGGAGTATGTTGTAAAGGAGCTCGTGCAGAGCCACCTTAGCTTTGAGCCTGCTCCCCTCGTCGTCGCCGTAGAGGCGGTACTTAATCATCTCTATGTAGTCATCCGCCACCTCGTGCCATACAAAGTTCATGAGCTCCCTCGTAAAGAGGTTAAAGCGGTAGCTGTCCATTTCCCCCGTTGCAAACCTGATGAGGCGATGAAGCCTCGAGAGTATCCATCTATCGATCGGCTCAAGATCGATCTCCTTGTGCTTTTCATAGTCGAAGTCCTTGATATGACGTTCAGCAAATCTGAATATATTCCAGAGTTTCTGGAGGAAGCGGTAGTTATAGTCAACTGTCTCCCACTTGAATGGGTGATCTTCTCCGGGAGGAGCCAAAGCAGTCCAAATCCTTACCGCATCGGCTCCATACCTTGGAATGACCTCTTCGGGAGTTATAACATTTCCAAGGCTCTTGCTCATTTTTCTACCATCAGGCCCTGCCACCATACCGTTTATCATTATGTCCTCCCACGGCTTCTGCCCCGTAAGCACATAACTTCTGAATATTGTGTAGAATGCCCAGGTTCTTATGATTTCGTGTCCCTGCGGCCTGAGTGCGGTTGGGAAGTTAATCTTAAACCATCTCTCGTCCTTTCCCCATTTCGTTATTGCGAGGGGACTTACGGAAGAGTCGACCCAGCAGTCGAGGACATCCTTGGCTCCCTCGAGGTTTGTGCTCCCGCATTTGGGACATCTCTCCACGGGGGGCTTATCAAACCTTGGATCAACGGGTAAATCTTCCTCCCTTGCGGGAATTATTTCACCACAATCCCTGCAGACCCAGAAAGGAATGGGGGTTCCAAAGACGCGCTGTCTGCTTATAACCCAATCCCAGTCCATCGATTCGGCCCAATCTTTGAGCCTGAGGAACATGTCCTCTGGATACCAGTTTATCTGCTCCGCTACCTTTATTATCTCATCCGTGAAGTCCTTGACCTTTATAAACCACTGCTTCTTGGGTAACAGCTCAATTGGAGCTTTGCATGAACTTCTCTCTGTGTGCCTCAGCACGCGGTGGTGAACTTTCTTCTTTTGATATAAGAAGCCAAGCTTTTCGAGATCCTCTGCTATCTTTTCTCTAGCATCCTCAGCCTTGAGTCCTTTGTATTTACCCGCATTTTCATTTAGAGTACCATCTTCATCAATTGCAATAATAACCGGGAGATTATAGCGCTTCTGCCAAACTACGTCCTGTTCATCACCATACGTACAGTTGTAGACGGCACCCGTACCAAACTCGGGATCCACATCTTCATCCGCTATAATTGGAACTTCCCTCTCAAATATCGGGAGCCTCACCTTCTTGCCGACCTTATCCTTGTAGCGCTCATCATCGGGGTGAACGAAAACCGCAACACATGCGGGCATGAGCTCCGGTCTTGTCGTGGCTATTGGAATGTAATCATCCTCTCCGGCTATGGGGAGCTTTATGTAGTAGAGGTAGCCATCCTCCTCGACGTAGCCAACTTCCGCCTTTGCCAAAGATGTTCTGCACCTTGGGCACCAGTAGACGGGGTGCTTGTCCTGATAGAGCATTCCCTTCTTGTAGAACTCGAGGAGGGATTTTTGAACCAGCGCCTTGTACTCATCGTCCATTGTGTGATATTCGAGCTCCCAGTCTGCCGAGTAGCCTATCCGGATGAACTGATTCCTCATTGCCTCAATGGCTTCCCAAGTCCACTCTATGCACTTCTTTAGAAACCTCTCCGGTTCATCCTTGCTTATGCCAAACTCCTTCTCAACTTTGAGCTCCGTTGGAAGACCGTGATTGTCAAAACCCTGGGGGAAGAGGACGTTATAGCCCCTCATCCTTTTGTATCTTGCCACTATATCAATCCATGTGTGACTCAAAACGTGCCCCAAGTGAAGAGTTCCGGATGTAAAAGGCGGTGGGGTGTCTATTGAATAGGGGGGCCTCTTCTCATCAAGCTCATACTTATAAATCTTCTCATCCAGCCAGAATTTTTGCCATTTAGGCTCAATCTCCTTTGGATCGTAAGTTTTCTGCATGCCATCACCTCAATTATTTGGAGTTTATGATGCAGGTCTTAAAAAGTCTACCAAACTTAGCATTATAATTTTTTCCCCTTGCCTCCCGGTTGAAAGAGTTAAATACATCAAAACCAAATAGATATTTGGTGGCGTATATGAAGAAAGGCGGCATGTTGATATCTCTGATATTAATGCTATCCCTGCTCGGGCCAAGCACCATTAAAGGGGCCGTATTCATACAGAACCCCGGACCTCCGATAGTGGTGCTTGGAAATCCCTACCCGAAATATCTTTCGGTGGCACCCAATGAAACGTTTTCGGCATATTTCTATGTGGTCGAGGATCTGGACATTGCTGAGATGAAGGGATACTATCGGGTTAACGGTGGAGAATGGATAAATAGAAAGATCCTGCAGGCAACGGTAAACGAAAATCCCGACGTATACAATTCTCTATTCGGCAGGTTTACTACAGGAAACATAACGCTTAGAACATTCTTTGGAAAAATTACAATACCCCCTCAACCGGCGGGCTCAAAGGTGGAGTTTAAAATAGTTGTGAAGGACGTTGAAGGGCATGTAACGGAGAGCCAGCATGGCATTTACTTCACGTCGAATCCCGAGGGTAAAAAGGTTCTCATAGTGGATCCAAACGTAAAGACGAGAACCAATCTTTTGAACCTCAATAACATCTCGGAAATGCTCAACCTGACAAAGGAGCACTATCCCTATGACATGAGTGATCTCGAAAAAATTGTGGAAGACCTAAAACCCATGGAAAACTATAGCCTTCTTTTTCCGGAGCATCACTGGGAACTCCTGGGAGAAAAATACAATATAGGTATCGTGGGGCCCGACGAACTCGAGGATGCCCTCAAAGATTTCAAGCCAAAGGTCGTGATACTCTCGAACCTCTGGCTCAAAGAGTGGGAACTCTCTCAAGAGAGCATTAAGAGCCTCCTGGATTACTTGAGAGAGAACAATGGAGGCTTGATAGTAACCCACGGCACCCTCTACGACGGGATGGCAAGCATGGATGGTAGTTTAAGGCTCGTTGGAACGAGACATATAGGGAATTTTGATAACTTCGATGAGAGTCTGGCATCAGCCCTTGGACTCTACATGCTGCCCGTACTCGAAGAGGCTAAAAATGAAGCCCTGAAGGAGGGAATGCTTTCAATAGCCGGAATCCCATCCATACAGTCCTTTGTAACATCAAAAGGCAAACTCGGAATGAAGGACATAAGAATCATAAGCAGCCAGTCAGAACTGGATTATTCGAATAAAGGAGTTTATACAGATTTTGGATGGCAATATCTCCTCCCAGAGAAGAGCTTGAGCTTTGCCGAGCCAAGGATCAGGAGCTCAAAGGACAGCACGAAGGAAAGCCTCTCAATGCTGTCCTCCCTCCACAAAGCAAAATTTGGAGGGTCTACATATCAAAAGAGCATATATGCGCTGGACTTTCCGCTAATCGATGCAGTTCAAAAGTCGAATGTTATGGATGATAAGATGGTTATCCCCGTGGGCACGGATGAGGTTGAGCTTTCCGGAACTCAGGATGTGATTGAAAAGGTGAGGCTTCTAAAGGCAATAAACAAGAACCTCGTAGAGATAAGCGCCCTCTCGGATGACTATATGCTCTCAATAATAACGAAGGATGAGAAGGCCAGAGGGGATGGAATAAGGAGCGCCTATGTGTCATTTAACATTGAAGCCGGGGGAGAAAAGGAGTTCAATGTCCTAAGCGATCTGGTGGAGTGGACATCGAACTTCAAGGCGATCCAGACCTTCGCTCCGATTGTTCAGGTTACGCTGCTTTCAAATGATATAGACTGGGCAATAAAAGGAACGGAGCTCAAGGGAAAGCTCGAATCCATGGGAGCGATGGTTACAAGGGTGAGTGCCAGTGAGTTTGGAAGTTACAAAAACTCGAAGCTCATCGTGATTCTTGGAGGCCCCAAGGCTTACGATGGTGTGGGCGACTACGTAAAGCAGGTTTTAAGCGAGGAAGAACAGCAAAAGATAATAAACGGAGAGCAGGGCATATTCATCAAGCGCGATGTATGGAGGAACGGCCAGATAGTAATAGTGATTGCAGGACAGGGAAGAACGGAGACTGGAATGAAAGTTTCCACGTATGAAAAGGGCATTGACGAAGGGTATATGGACTACTTAGCCGACTTCATGGTCGGCTGATTTTATATTTCGATCCCTTAACATTATTTTCGTTTTTAGATGGTAAAATTTATAAAGTTGTAACGTTAGGTTTATTTGGTGATTCTTTTGAGAAAAATCATGGGAATATTCATATCAGTTTTAATATTCGGATTGATAGTAAACCCGGCACTTGCCTCAGGAGAAGTAACGCAAGGGAGAGGGCAGCAACAGAGAACAGCAGAGGTATATCATGTCATAGTAAAAGGGGTTCCCTTTGCTGTTTTTGCACTCCCGGGGGAAGATGGAAAAGTGCCGACCAAAGAAGAGGTTATTGCAATGCTCGAAAGCCATCTCAATGGGAGTTCTCTTAGTGGATACTATGTCTCCACGTTGGAACTGAACGGCTACTCGAGCTCTGAACTTTTCATACACACTCCTCTGAGAGCTCCCATAATGCCCCAGTTTGCTTTGCCCCCTTTGCTGGTAGAAATTCCCGCGATTATTGTTGGAGGCACTACACTTATCCTTATTGGAGTACCGGCTCTAATTGCCCTCGTGCTGATAATAGAGTACGGAGACGACATTGAGGACAAGGTTAAAAATGAATACGAGAAAATTAGAAACACAAAATATAGCATTGAAATTAGAGAAGCCAGCAACACTTTTAGAAAGGGATCCTTCAAATCTACTGGAAGAATAACTCTCAGTGCAAGTGTCATTGAGTATCTCCTTGAGAACTCCACAATACCCTCTCTCGAGCCCGCAATAACCACTCTAAAGAAGGGACACTTTGTTCATTTTATTGACCATATGCTTCCTGCTATAGCGGGAGAACTTGTGGCTGTACAGGTTATACAGGAGAAGTATGGGGGGCAAATTCGTGAGATTAGCAAAAATGGGAAAGCTGGACCGGACTTCAGAGTTAGACTACCGTCAAAAGAAGTTCATGGGAAGCCAAAGGTAAGTGGTGGAGGAGCCCCAATGGACAGCTTAAGAGGGGTTACTGCCAAATACAAAAATACACCCCTGAGAAGAAAGGCTATGTTTCGGTTCTTGTAGTGATAGAAAGCTGGAAAAAAGTCGCCAAAGGCGAGGAACCAAGCGTCATCTTCATAGAATGGTACAACAGAGCTGGACTGGTGGGCTGCAATAAGTATTGAGGTGGTTTAGATGGAGGATTTCAAATCTCTCGCGGATGAGCTCTTGAAAGCCGCCGTTGAACTGTCCCTGAAAGTTAAGGGTAACGAACCCTATACCAGAGAAGACCTCGAGGATTTGGAGCATTTCATCAACACCACCGCCCTTTACTATTTTTCCGTTGGCGAATACGAAAGGGTATTGGAGTGCAGCAGGCTTTACAGTGAAGTTGAAAAGCACCTTAGAAAGCTGGACAGTGATATTCCAGCTTTTTTAAAGAAATTCCTTGCGTATGAGAGGTTTAAGCGTGCAAAATATCTGGCGGAGGTGTCAAGACTTATCCTTGCTGGAAAGCCCATTCCGTGGAAGCTTATGAAGCACTTCCAGAAGGTCGTTGGAACCGCCGAGTCTAAAGACACCGAGTTTAGAGCGTTCCTCCTTGCCACGAGGAGAGTTCTGGACTACCAGCTTGGCTTTGGACGGGTGAACTGCAGGCTTGAGAGCCTTATACATCCCTACCTCCTTGAATTCGGGATTGTAAAAGACGTTGAAGGATTTCATGTGGTGAAGGGCAGGAACTGCTACGTTGGAAAATTCAAAGGGGTTCTTGATATCCGGGGAATGGACCGGGTAACATGGTCTAATCATCTCGAGCTGTGGCTGAAAACCGAAAAAAGCAGATTCAACATAAGTTATGACCCGAACACCAAAATTGGACTCTTTACTGGAAAGGGAGACATTGAAGAGCTAAAGAAGAGAATACTACCGTTGGATGATGAGAAAGCAAAAGCTCTTCTATCATTGCTTCCCCGTAGGGCATACCTTCCCCCATACTTCGTAGGCACTTT
>NZ_JBMXHE010000025.1:0-10768 GCF_053987695.1 Palaeococcus sp. (in: euryarchaeotes) | reverse complement strand
GAGCTGGAGGAGAGTTCCCCTAGGGCTTGTTTTTACCATGCAGGCATTCATCATAATGCCCGGTGAAAGCTGGAGCCAAAATATAAGACTCGTCAAAGCGAAGGAGAGTGCGACTAGTTCCATCATCGGCGATCCTGCTAACCTCGAACCATTGCCTCCGGGAAGATATAAACTCGTTAAGGATGTGTGGCCTGAACCTGGGGGGATTGAGAAGAGGGAGTATCTTGAGGTAGAATTCGAAGTAATAGATTAACGCTTTATCAAGGGAGCGATAATTTGCATAGGGCTTATCTCTGGAGTAGTGAGTAAAAGGGGTCAGTAGGGGTTTGAAATATTTGCTAGTAGATCACCTTTCCTTTTCATTTTGGATTTTTCATCAACCGCTAAGCTTTTATTGTTCTTCAGTGCATCTCATTCTTAGGCTGAAATTATTTTGAAATTTGGAGGTGGGAGAGATGGTAAAATTCTGCCCTAAATGCGGGAATATGATGATTCCAGACAGAAAAAGAGGGGTTTTTGTGTGCAGAAAGTGCGGTTATGAGGAGCCCATAAACTCAGAGGATGCCAAAGCTTATCGGGTCACAAAGAAGGTGGAGCACAAGCCCGATGAGGGTGTCGTGGTTGTGGAGAAGGACATCAGAACGCTTCCGATTGCCAAAGTGAAATGTCCCAAATGCGGCAATGAGGAAGCATACTGGTGGGAGCTCCAAACAAGGGCCGGGGATGAGCCCTCAACCATCTTCTACAAGTGCACCAAATGCGGATACACATGGAGGAGCTACGAGTAAAGCTCCTCTATAATCTTTTAAGGTGCTTTTCATGGAGAGTATAGAGATTGAAGTTCTGAAAAAGTTCGCCGGGAAGGCTTTAGAAGATCTTGGAGGGGCATACGGGAGGATACCTGAAACGAATAATGGAAAAGCTTATTTATTCCGAGGTAAAGAAAGAGTTAAATTAATGATTGACGTTCTAAATAAGATGGAGGTGTAGAAATGTTCGAGATAGTTTTTGATGGTGCAAAGGATTTTGCCGATCTGATAGCTACAGCGAGCAATTTGATAGATGAAGCTGCCTTCAAGGTTACGGAAAAGGGCATATCCATGAGGGCAATGGATCCAAGCAGGGTCGTCCTTGTAGATTTGGACCTACCGAGTGAGATATTCTCAAAATATGACGTTGATGGAGAGGAAACCGTCGGTGTTAACATGGATCATTTCAAGAAGATTTTGCGGAGGGCCAAGGGCAAGGATACCCTCGTCCTGAGGAAGGGAGAGGAGAATTATTTGGAGATAATACTTCAGGGAACAGCCACCAGAAAATTCAGACTACCTCTCATAGATGTTGAAGAGCTTGAGCTTGAGCTTCCCGAGCTTCCATTCACTGCAAAAGCGGTCATCCTTGGTGAGGTTATTAAAGAAGCTGTTAAGGATGCCTCCCTCGTGAGCGACAGCATAAAGATAATAGTGAAGGAGAACGAGCTCACATTTAAAGCCCAGGGTGAGATCCAGGAGGTTGAGACCACATTAACGCTTGAGGATGAGGGGTTGCTCGATCTAGAGGTTGAGGAGGAAACCAAGAGTGCCTATGGGATAGGTTATCTGGCGGATATGGTCAAGGGAATTGGAAAGAGTGATGAGGTTATTTTGAGGATAGGGAATGAAATGCCGCTCCAGATGGATTATCCCGTAAGGGATGAAGGTCGCTTGACGTTCCTCCTGGCTCCGAGGGTGGAGGAGTGATTCTCCTTTATTTTTTGGGTGATCTAAGTGGACATAATAAAGCTTAGAGAGCTTCTGGAGAGGGAACTCGCAAGCGCAGAGCTAGAGCCTTTAGATGAAGAATTTTATAAGGAATTTGACAGTTTAATCAAGGCGCTTGAGTTTAAAGCCGAATCTTCCAGGGAGAGAGGGGAAGGTGTGGAAGAAAGGCTCTCTCTGGCAGAGCTTAAAATTGCAAAAGAGCTCATAACTGAGATAGTCAGGGTCAGACTCCATAAAATTGTTGATCTGGCGGTTAAAGGCGTCCCCCATTCACTTCCCGAAGATGAACGTAAAATCTTCAGCATTCTGGTGTCCTTCATAGGCAGGGAACCCCTGAACGTGCCTCTGGAGGAGCGCCCTATTGAGCGAAAAGTTGAGGTTGAGATTGAAGAGAGTAAATCCCCCATCAGACGGGCTTACCTTCTCGAGATGGATATCCCAAAAGTGATGGATGGAAATCTCAACTCCTATGGGCCCTTCAAGAAGGGCGATCTTGTTGTTCTCCCCAATGATATTGCGGCTATCCTTTTAAAACGCGGTGCTGCCAGGGAGATCAAAATCTCCATGTGATTGAACATTCTATCTATACATTATTTTCATTTTCCATACTGCTTCTACAGAGAGCTTGATAGCTTCCTTTGGTCCCCTGGATTGGGTATCATTTTATGAAAACCAAATCTTGGCTTACGATATTCTCACCAAAAGGTTTATATATTCGAACCATATATGCTATGATGAAAAAACAAAAAGGTGATGAAAAATGGTAGTGATTGGAGAAAAGTTTCCTGAGGTTGAAGTGAAGACCACCAAAGGAGTGATAAAACTGCCCGACTATTTTAAGGAACAGGGAAAATGGTTCATCCTCTTCAGCCATCCAGCGGACTTTACACCCGTATGTACAACGGAGTTTTATGGTGCCCAGATGAGATACGAGAAGTTCAAGGAGCTCAATGCGGAGCTCATAGGTTTGAGCGTCGACCAGGTATTCAGCCATTTAAAGTGGATCGAATGGATAAAGGACAATCTGAGTGTGGAGATTGAGTTCCCAATTATAGCTGATGATAGGGGTGATCTGGCAGAGAGGCTCGGCATGATTCCAAGTGGCTCCACCACCACGGCTAGAGCAGTTTTTATAGTGGATCCAAAGGGTGTGATTAGAGCGATAATATACTACCCGGCAGAGGTTGGAAGGGATTGGGATGAGGTTCTCAGAGCCCTCAAGGCACTCCAGATAAGCGATGCAAACAAGGTTGCCATGCCTCACAAATGGCCAAACAATGAGCTCATTGGAGATAAGGTCATCATTCCACCGGCATCAACCAAGGAACAGATCAAGGAGCGCGAAGAAGCGAAGAAGAAGGGTGAAATTGAGTGCTACGACTGGTGGTTGTGCTACAAGAAGCTTGAGTGAGTTTTCCTCTTTGCCCCATTTCTGTTTTTGATATTTTAGATTTGCAAAAGAAAATTATATAAGCCTAATTAGGAAACCTTATTATGACGAAAGTCAAACTCTGAATGAGGTGTATCTATGGTTGATTTTAAGCCGGTTTTGACGGGGGCAGCTGGACAGCGGGTTCTCACAAAGACATTTGTCATAACGAATAACTTTCCTTGGTTGAAGCTGAGAAATTTAAAAGTGCTGCTCCCATTTCATCCTTTAGCATAGACAAGTTCCTCAAAGCTGAAAACTCTCATTCCGAGACTAAAGGAGGTGAAAGAAATGGTTAGGGTCTGGATCGAAAAAATTTCGGAGGAGCCTGAGCTTTATATGATAAGAATTGATGATACCAGGATAAGATACTTTGAAGCAACATGGGAAATTCCAGAAGGGATAACATATAATGCCTATCTCATGAAAACAGGGGATGCGGTTGTCCTCTTTGATGCCACCAAGAAGGAGTACGCCGACGAGTTCATGGAGGCATTAAAAAAGCTCGTTGACCTGCGGGAAATAACTCACATAATAGTTCATCACACGGAGCCTGACCATAGTGGAGCTCTTCCGAGGATTCTCGAGGAAAATGGGCACAGAGCGATGATAATTGGAACAACCTTTGCCAAAAAGCTTTTGGAGGGGTTCTACGGAATAACGGAGAATTTCTACTCTATTAAAGATGGAGAGGAGATGAAAATAGGAGAAAGTACGTTCCGCTTTATAACGGTTCCTTGGCTCCACTGGCCCGACACCATGATAACTTACATAGTTGAAGAGGGTATAATGGTGAGCTGTGATGCCTGGGGAGGTTATTCAATACCCGAAGCTATAGATGACAGTAATGAGGAAGTTGTTGAGAAATACCTTCCTTATGTGACCAAGTATATAGTAACGGTCATTGGACACTATCACAAGTACATAGTTGAAAACATAGAGAAGATCAAGAGGCTCGGCATTCTTGAGGATGTCAGGATGATTCTTCCAGGACATGGTTTGATATGGAGAAAGAATCCCAGGAGGATTTTTGAGCACTACGAGCGCGTTGGTGCAGGCATTCCGAAAAAGGGCAAGATTCTGGTGATCTATGATTCCATGTACGGTTTTGTTGGGAGGAGAATTGAAGTCGCTCTGGATGAGCTGAAGAAGCTTGGATACAACCCTATTGTCTATGCATTCACTGATAAAAATGCTCCACCCGTAAGCGATATCCTTGGAGAGGTTCCCGACAGCGAGGCCCTTATAATAGGGGCATCCACCTATGAAGCGGATATACACCCCAGGATACGCTATCTCCTATACGAGCTCGTGGATAAGGCAAACTATGAAAAGCCCGTTCTGATACTGGGCTCTTTTGGATGGGGAGGGATGGCAGGAAGAAAGATTGAGACATTAATAACACGTTCAAAATTCGACCATATCGACACACTGGAATCAAAGGGATGGCCGAGCAAAGAGGATGAGAAAAGAATTAGGGAGGGTGTCAGGAGACTTGTGGCGCATGGATTTTAGCCTTTTTATTCTTAGTTTGGCTCGAATTTAATTTATTTTAAATGGTGTTAGGGGCTCTTAAATAATCCTTGGAAGGAGGTGTTTTCATGGATATTGTGGAGGAAATTGTAGATAAGATCCAGAGTAGGAGCATGAAAGACATACTTGGATACTTCATAGCATCGGAGGAGGATGCAAGCAGGAAATACAGGAATATGAAGGAGATCAGCGGGGAGCTGGTTGGAGGACTCTTCGAAGCACTTGCCAAAGACGAGGAGAGACACAAGAAAATTTTGCTTGTTCTATATGAAAAGCTTTTCAAAACAAAAGAGTTCAACGTCCCGGAGGATATTCCCTTTTTGGAGAGCACGGAAGAAATCACGACCCTTTCAAGCTTTGTGGAGGCATTGGACGTTGCCATAGCAAATGAGGAGGTTGCCCACAGGGTCTACACTCTCCTGGCCGAAAGGGACGAAAAGCATCGGGATATCTTCAAATACCTGGCGATGCAGGAGAAAGCACACCTACAAGCTATAATGCTTCATAAGGACTACGTTGAAGAAGTTCTATTCAAAGAGCATGAACTCTCGGAGAAGCCCCTTGATACAAGTTTTCTCTTCAGAGGGGACTGGATGCACATGATATACAACAGGAGGTAAAGGGATATCATGAGATTATTGATAGTGGGGAACGGTCCGGCTGGCTTTTCATTGGCTAAAGAACTTTACAATGACTTCGAAGTGGAGATTTTGGATAGGGAGTGTGCCCCTTATTACAACAAGCCAATGCTCAGCCATTATATAGCTGGACTCATTGATAGGGAGAAGCTTTTCATGTATTCCGAGGAATGGTATGAGGAGAAGGGGATAAAGCTAAGACTGGGCGTTAATGCTAGAAGGGTGGACATTTCTTCCAAAAGGGTCATTGCAGATGGAGGAAGCTTTGACTATGATATCCTCGTACTGGCAACGGGTGCGGTTGTTCTTGGAGATATTAAGAAGAGCATCGAAATGGAGAGGATGATAAAGGAGTCGCTCCAGTTCATATAACTTAAGGTTTCGGAAACCTTTTTATATTTCTTTTTCGAAAATAGCACTGAAAATTTTCGAATTGGTGGTTTATATGGTTGTGAAAAAGAAAATGACCAAAAGGTTTTTGGAAGAAGCATATGCGGGAGAGAGCCAGGCGCATATGCGTTATATGCTTTTTGCGGATGTTGCTGAGAAGGAAGGCTTTCCAAACATTGCAAAGCTTTTCAGGGCTATAGCTTTTGCTGAACTGGTTCACGCTAGGAACCATTATCAAGCCCTCGGCAACATAGGGGAGACACCTGAAAATCTCCAGGTAGCAATAGATGGAGAGACATTTGAGGTTGAGGAGATGTACCCCGTCTACAAGACAACTGCAGAGCTGCAAGGCGAAAATGAAGCCATCAAAAGCACATACTATGCCCTTGAAGCTGAAAAAATACATGCGGAGCTCTACAAGAAGGCGAAGGAGCTTGCCGAGCAAAAGAAGGACATGCACATCGAGAGGGTGTATATATGCCCCGTTTGTGGATACACAGCAGTTGACGAGGCTCCCGAGTACTGCCCCGTCTGCGGCGCGCCCAAAGAGGAGTTCATGGTTTTTTGAGTGAGTTTTTTATTTTAACTTAAAAGGTTTGATACGAAAACCTTATAATATTTGTTTGATAACATTTAGATGGTGAAAAACATGGCGAAATGGAGATGTATGGTTTGTGGATACATATACGATGAGGAGACTGGAGATCAGGATTCGGGAGCAGAGCCAGGAACGACGTTTGAAGATCTGCCCGAAGATTGGGTATGCCCGCTCTGCGGGGCACCAAAGGATATGTTTGAACAAATTGAGTGAGGTGGAAACATGATAAGCAAAACAATAAAAAGCGGAGACTGGAAAGGAGAGAAGCACGTCCCCGTTATAGAGTACAGGAAGGAGGGGGAGATGATTGAAGTTGAGGTAGCCGTTGGCAAGGAGATACCGCACCCGAACACGCCGGAGCACCACATTGCATGGATCGAGCTCTACTTCCACCCGGAAGGGGGGGCTTTTCCAATAATGGTAGGTAGGGTCGCCTTTACGAACCACAGTGATCCGCTGACGGAGCCAAGGGCCAAGTTCTACTTCAAGACGGGCAAAAAAGGGAAACTCCACGCTCTGAGCTACTGTAACATCCATGGCCTCTGGGAAAATGAGGTCGAGTTTGAGTGATTTCACTCCCTTTTTATTTGCTGGATTTTGGTAAATGTAAATTATTCCTTGAATTTTCTTCATGCTGCGTAAGGATATACATACAATATTCCTATGAGTTTGCTTGGAGCATACTGAGTAAAACAGCAAAGCTTATCTATAAGTAACATCGTAATAGCTTTTGGTGGATACCATGCGCATTTCAACCGGGGTAGAGGAATTGGATAAGATGCTTCATGGAGGACTAATACCCGGAAGGGCATACCTCGTTAAAGGAGGGCCTGGAAGCGGTAAAACAACCCTAACCATTCACTTTCTTGTAGAAGGTGCTAAAAAAGGGGAGAAGGTTCTCTATGTTTCTCTGGAAGAGCCAGTTGATATTCTCAAAGAAGATATGAAGAAACTTGGGTTTAACATAGATGTGCCCAACTTCGTTGCGATTGATGCCACGCCCGTGAAGCAGAAGAGGAGTATCTTTGAGGCAGAGCATTTTGAGGAATTTGCCAAAGACTTTAAGAGGCTTGTGGATGCCATTGTGAACAGGTTGAAGGGGGAGAAATACACTAGGATTGTTATTGACCCCATAACAATGCTGAGACTTACGATTAGGGATGAGCTGGAATACAGAAGGATGTTTATTGGGTTCTTAAAGGAAGTTGCCAGATATGATGCCACCCTCGTGCTAACCTCCGAGTTTTATAACACGGATATTGAGGATTATCTTGTCAGCGGCGTTATTGAATTGAGGGAAGTGGAGGAGGGTGGAAAAACACTGCGGGGCATTAAAATAGTCAAGTTCAGGGGTAGCGCCTTCGATGAGAGCTTAAGACCATACAAAATAACGGATGAGGGTATCAAAGTGTACCATAAGGAGTCCATATTTAGAGGGTCTGATGAATGAGGATTGGGATTCCCAAACTCGATGAGCTTCTGGGAGAGATTGAGCTAGGGAGTACCGTGCTGATTGAAACCATCGGCGAGATTGGTATTGAAATAGCCATAGAAGCGCTCAAAAGAAACAAAGAGAAGAGCGCTGTATTCCTCACACCAAGGCTCAAGAAGAGACTTGAACACATATTCGAGCTGGGTGAGGTGGTATACCTGACACTGGGTGAAGATTTTGCTCCCCAAGAGCTCTTTAAAGTAACTCATGCTTTGAGGGAGCTGCCTGAGGATCGCTTTATTGCGGTGTTCCTAATTCAACCCCTCCTTATTTTTCACCCCTCTCAAAGGGTCTACAGATTTTTTGCTGAACTTTCAGACATAGCCAATGCCCAAGGTATTATCCTGATGACAATGATAGATAAAAGGCTGGTGGATGAGAGGACGCTTGCAACATTTGAAGAGTCTGCAACCCATGTAATTGACATCGTGGAAGTTATTCAGGGGTTCAAGATTATCCGAGGACTGAGGATTAAGAAAAGTCCAAAGAAGATATCCGGGTTTTATAAACTCAAGATAAAGGATGGAAATGTTGAGGTCGGTGAGCTCCTTGGATGAGATTGCTCTTTTAAATATCTTCCTGGGTATTATGGCTTCTATAGGGTTGGCATATATTATGTTTCTCCTTTTGAATGTCTTTCCTTATTTTAAAAAAAGCAGAACTCTCATGTTAATCCAGGTAATCGGTGGATTATCCGTTCTACTTGGGATCTGGGCGCTCAGGATTATGAACTACACCAAAGAAAGCCTGAACAGTGTTTATCCCCTTCTGGTACTTGCGGGGATGTCCATGATTATCCTTCCCCTCGTTAAGCTGAGGTTGTTTAAGTTTGATAGGAGCCTTATTTTGCAGGCCCTCCTTATACTCCTCTCCCTTTTCCCCTATACCGTTGTTCGTGTGCCATGGAACTTCGTCCCTGGGACGTTTGTCCTCGCTGCGCTCCTCTTCTTGATACGATTTCCTCTGTTTTTGACATGCCTTTCACCACTGGGGATGGTACTTGTCAATATCGCCTCATGGCTTTGGGTGATATTCGCATGGCTTAGATATTATCTGATTCAAACTCCTCTCACGTGCACATCCTATGCTCTGCTGCTTATTCCCGTTACATCCCTTCTTCTCTGGGACTTTTCCGTGATAATCTCATATGAAAACACTAGGAGGTGGCTTTGATGGAATGTATTATTCTGGGAGAGCTAATTGACATATCGGTCGGTGTCGTTATAATTGGAACCTTTTTCTCAAAGAGGTTTCCTGTAATGCACCACTCGCCATTTTCCCTTGTGATAGGAATTCTCTTCGTTGTGGATTCCTCCCTTGAGATTATTCTAAATAAACCCGTTGGGATTTTGGAATTCACCGGAGCACTTATTTTGCTGATTCTCCTAGAAAAGTTTATCTCCGAAAATACAGGGACGAAATTTAACCACTTCTCTCCCCTTCTGCCCCTTATTCTAACGATTTTGGTGATATTAATAGAGAGGGATAATAGGTTCTTCCACTTTGGTACCCTCATGATTCTCAGTGTCATGGCATTGAGAACAGGTCAAGGAGCTAGGGTTATTGGATGGTACTACAGGGATGTATTTTTTATTTCCTCTCTTTTTGGACTCTTTGGAGCTTTAAGTTTTCTGTTCAATTTTCCGATGGGGAGTGACTTCTTCTATTTTGGAGGGGTTTTGCTCTACATCCTGACGATAGGTGAAATCCTCCGGATATCTCACTAAGTGGACACATCTGTCCAGGAATGCTTTTAACATCTCAATTGGAGTAATGTATGGTGATAAAATGAAAGTCTATTCACGGGATAGAGAGTATCCTGAGGAGTATCGAGAGGTTTTAAAGGAGCTTGGGGAGATAATCGACCCCGTGACTGGTGGGGATATACTCGATTCGGGCGTCGTGGCAGGGCTCGAAGTTAAGGAAGATACTTTAAAGATATGGTTAAACTTTGAGAGCTATGCTGAATATAACATCATTGGAAACTCGGCAATAGCGTATTCGAGGATAATTGGCAATATAATGGAGCGTTTTGCGCTGGTGAAGTTTGCCAATGTTTACGTTTATGATTTAAGGAACAATGTGATTGGAAAGTTTGAAAAGAAGGGGTGATGATGGGATTTTGGATTTTTTAAAGCAGAAACCCAAAGGGGTGTACGTGAAGATCTCCCTCCGGAGGTAAAGACGGTTGTCGACGCATTGAGGCAGGTTAGGGATCCCGAAACGGAGCTAGATGTCGTGGATGAAGGTCTGGTCTATGGAATAACCGTTGAAGGGAAAAGGGCTATGGTGTGGTTTCTTCTGGCCCGCTCAACTCCCGAGTGTCACTTCTCTCAGGCTATAGCTCTTAACGCTCAAAGGAGCTCAACCTGCTGAACATTGTTGAGACCATACCAACCCTTGCTCTTCCCGTGCTCCTCCCACTCCTTGGGATTGGTTTTACTCCCGCCATATTTGCGATATTTCTGAGAGCACTTCTTCCGATAGTGAAGAACGCATATGTGGGCCTCAGTGAGGTGGACGAAGTTATGATAGACGCTGCGAGGGGAATAGGGCTTACGGAATGGGAGTATGAGGTGTTTATGGATAATCGTGTCTATAGCGATTCTGCTGACGATTGCCTCTTTTTATGTCGATTTTCAGGTTTTAATCCTTTTTACTTAATTCCAGAATAGTCCCACAAAAATATGTAAAAAGAAAGTGAAGACTAGAACAACATCAAATTTTGGTTTTTATTCCGGTCTCTTCTTCAACTTCTTCAAAGCCATTTTTTATATACTTACCAAGCTCTGGATCGAGATTGAGGAGCAATGCCAAAAACTCGCCGACATGCTCCTTCTCCTCATTGGCGACATCCAAGAATACGTGTTTTATCTTTTCGTCTTCTATTAGTCCAGCAAACTGCTCGTAAAAGTTTATGGCATCGAG
>NZ_JBMXHE010000024.1:0-2340 GCF_053987695.1 Palaeococcus sp. (in: euryarchaeotes) | reverse complement strand
AGGTCTTTCGGAGCTATGAAGAGAACTTTTGGAACCCTAATGGTGTAAGCTTTTTTCCTTTCGGGATATTCAAATAACAGCTTAATGAATCTAAGTAATGCATTTTTCGCTTTTCTCAGCTCTATTTTATAGGATGTTTTCCTCTTAACCCTGACAAGCTCTACACCAAGGGGTTCAAGACCTTTGAGCCTCTTGAAGACCTCCTCATCATTGTTTGCTATCTTTTCTTGGCTCCCATCACCAAACATCATTCCAGCAAAGTAAAACACAGCTTTCCATTCATCCTTGCTTTTTGGCATTTTGAGATAATACAGAGGTTTTCCAGAGCGGTGAACCCCTGGAGTAAAGGCTATCTTCTCAATGCTGTCTTGGAGGTTCAGCTTTTCAATATCCTCTCTTCTGAAGACGTTTTTTTGGACTTTGTATGTCTTATACCCTTTAAAGTATTCCCCAATTTTTTCAAGCTTGTTCTCATTCAGCTTCGCAATTAGCTCTTCCGTCAGAATTTTTGAGTAAACGAACTTCATAAAACGCTCATAGCTCTCATTTCCCTCAATTCTCTTTGGAACTGCAACATAATCTCCAGGTTTAAGTTGATCGGCTCTCTTCCATCCTTTGTTTGTCAAAAACGGATGCTCTGGAGTCACACTGACAGAGTGCCAGTTTTTAAGTTTTACTTTGAGGACTTTACCTTTATGCCTTACTCTCCAAACGTAAGGGCTTTTAACCCTCTGAATAGTCCCATCCTGAGCTATAACATGGACATCAACGTTGAGTTTTCTGATTTCTTTTTCCTTGTCTTTAACGATGACTTCATCTCCGAGTTTAAACAGTTCTTTCAGTGTTATCTCACCGAGCTCCGGAAGTACTACAGTTTCATCTGGTAAGAGACACTTTCCATGATCAACGTGACCAAGAACAGCTATAATCGGCTGTCTAATTCTCTTCATTTTGATCACTCTCCCGTAATGTTGAAGTCAACCATAAATTAGCACATACCATTAAAAAGCTTGGGGACTCATGGGATACTGTTGGGTAGTTTATTTTTGATGAAAATGCTCTCTAATATTGCCCTCTTGGTGTCGTTGCCAACATAATAAATCTCCTCACTTGGTCCTTCAACTATAACCAGCTTGAGCCTTAAAGCGTCCTTTATAAGTCCTTCTACTTCATCGGGGCTCAAATATGCATCAACCACCGCTACAAGAGTTCCGTTGTACGTTATCCCAATCACTGGAATCCAGCGAAATGTCGGGAACATTTCGAAGATTCCCTTGTAAAGTATCGTTGCATTTTTCCCCTCATAGGTCAGGTAGAACGTTATACTCTCTTTTCCAAATCTCCAGGCAAGCTGTTCTTTAATACTCATACACTGACCACAGCGGTCGCTTCCATAGATGTAGAAGTGGATCAGACTTTCGTTCAGTGGCAGTTTGAACTTTGGAAATGGGTTAGGCACAAGCTTCTCCTCAATGCTTCCTTCAGAGGACTGGGTAGTGTTTGTGGTGCCTGTGTCTTCAAATTTGGCTTCGGTTTCGTTTTTCTCCTCAGGTATTTTGGGACTTTCCTGAGTTTTGCTAAGCGTGGAGGTGCTGGAGGTTTTATTGAATGATATCTGACAGTTCTCGCAGTATTCGCTCTTATTTTCATTTGTCAGATTTCCATTTATTTGGTTCTCAAAAATCTTGAGATTTGTTAGGTTCATTAAGCTCAAATTCATGTTGCCCTCCGATATGTGCGTTTCGTTTTTGCTTACCTCTTCATGGAACTGGTTTTGCAAAATTTGGGTCACGGTGGCGCTTTTAGGTTTAGAAGTTTCGGAGGCAATTTCATTCTTGCTGCTCTCAATACAGAGTGATGCCAGTACCACAAGAGCGATCAATGTGAGAAGAAAAAGATTCCTCACCTTCACTTTTCCCCACCTCTAAAAGGAGAAGAAACAGGGACTTGGTAATTTTCATCCATCCATGTATTCCCCCCTCTCCTCATCCTAATGCATCTTGTAGAACCAATCGGCGGCTTTTGAATATTCAAAGATTTCCTCGGGCTTGAAGTAGAGGTTTATCTCACGCTCAGCGCTCTCTGGGCTGTCGCTTGCGTGGACAACATTGTAAATTGCATCTCCAACATCCAAACCCAAATCCCCTCTTATTGTTCCTGGCTCTGCATCTTTTGGATCAGTTGCGCCGGCCATCTTCCTCACAACACTGATGGCGTAGCGGCCTTCAACCACCATGACGACGCTTGGAGCCTTTGTTATGTAATCAATGAGAGCATTAAAGAATGGCTTCCCTTTGTGCTCCTCATAGTGCTTCTCCGCCAGCTCTCTATCGATGTGAA
>NZ_JBMXHE010000023.1:0-8943 GCF_053987695.1 Palaeococcus sp. (in: euryarchaeotes) | reverse complement strand
GCGTAGGTGTTCTCACGGGTGCGGGCATCTCAACGGGCGAAGATGTTAAGAAGGCTTTAGAACTGGGAAGCGTTGGCGTCCTCTTAGCTTCTGGCGTTACGAAGGCAAAAGACCCGGAGAAAGCTATTTGGGACTTGGTTTCCCTTATCCTTTGAGCTTTTTCTTTTCTTAAATTATGCTGCTTTGGATTATTTAACTTTAAATTATTTAACCTTAAATAATTTGCCCTTGAATAAAATTTCAAAAAAAAAGCGGATCACTCAACTCTAAATGTTAAACCTTTTTCCTTTGCTTTTTCCTGGACTTTAAGTTTGAACTGGCATGCCTTGCATATCTCACCGTTTGTTGGCTGTCCGCAAATCTTACATCTTCCCAAATCACGCTTTGCGTATGTCTTCGCTAGGAGGGGATACATCTTGTCGTAGCTCCTCAAAATTTGATATTTCGTTCCCGGATGCTTCTCCTCCATCTCATTTACCCAATCCCTAATCTCAGCCCTAAATGCCTCTACTGCATAGGGGCACTCTTCCAAATCCACTTCGATGTTATTTAGGAGGGCATAGAGAACGATTTCCTTTTCGGGCACTTCTCTTAGAGGTTTTATTCTCGGCACAAGTCCTTCGTGGATTACTTCATAGTAGGGGCCTGTTCTTCCCAGGCGGGCTATATCACCGCGCATTATGTTCATCAAAAATACTTGGGCTTCATCATCCAAATTGTGTCCTACGGCCAATTTATCCGCTCCAACATCTTGGGATGCATAATTCAACAGCCAGCGCCTCCACACACCGCAGTAAGAACATGCTCCCACTCTTTCACCTCTTTCAAAGCTCCCCATTATCTCAACGGTCTCATCTAAAGAAAAGCCGAAATATTCCTTGAAGGAATATATGTGGTGCTCTATCCCAAGAAGTTTGGCGTTCCTCTTAGCGACTTCAATGCTTGGCGGTCTGTATCCTTCGATGCCTTCGTCAATGGTTATCGCCACGAGCTCGAAGGGGAATTTTCTTTGAAGTTTGGCTAGGAGGTGGAGCAAAACAATGCTGTCCTTACCTCCACTCACGCCAACGGCTATTCTCTCTCCTCTTTCGATCAAATGGTATTTTCTCACCGTTTGCTTTACCTTGCTCTCAACCATTTCATTGAAGTGCTTGTGGCAGTAGTATTTGCCCTCATATTTGGCGTGATAAACCGCTTCCCTTCCGCATTTGCTGCACTTCATTTTCTTCCCTCAATCCAAGAAATGGGTAAATGCTTAAAAAAGTGTCCCCGTGCTGAATAGCAAAATCTATTGGGAACAATGAGGTTTGGAGCAAAAATCGTGGCGGTGTAGGTTGCCTGCTTCGATATTTACGGAAATTTTTGGAAAAATAATCCTGTCAAACCTTATTCAGATGATTAAAATGTAGAAGACTTAATGCTCCAACCTCGAACAACGAAAAACTTTATTATAAATGAGGTGAAATTCCTACGGGTGAATATAGTGGAACTATTGAGCACCGGGATTAAAAGACTGGATGATGCTCTTGGAGGAGGGCTTTTGGAGGATAGCATAACACTGATAGTCTACGATACTTACTCTCTAGGCTGGGGGCTCGGGATGAAAATAATGGAGAATAGAATGAAAGAGGGGGATTTTGGGGTTATTATAAACAACAGCATGCCCGTAACTTTGATGGAGATGGAGTTTAACGGAATAGGTTTTGATCTTCGTAACTATGGGGAGAGCGGGGATCTGGATATACTTGATATGTTTGCCTCTTTTTATAACATCGACTACAATCTGCCCTATATCCACACCGTGGATAATGTTGATACCTCCACATACCTCCCAAAATACCTCAATCTTTACAGAAAGCTCCTTATGGAGCGCATAGGAGATAGGAGACCCGTGGGAGTTAGCGTAACTTTCGATGGTCTGGCGTTCCTTCTTGGTGAGAAGAATCTTATAAAGATACTTCAAAAGAATCTTGCTGAGAAGGAGAGGGCCCGCCTGACAGAGGAGAGGAAGAGACCAGTGAACATAATCCTTCTAAATAGGGATCGGGTCTCGAAGGAGTTCGTGTCCTGGGTGGCACTCTACAGCCAGTATATTATAGAGTTCACCTCTTCGGGGGTCGGGGTGGAGGAGATGTTCGTTAGAAAGTCTCCGCTTCCGAACTTTGAGCCGAAGAAGTATGAGCTCACAGTGGGGAAGGGGAAGATTGAGCCCCTTGATTAAGCTTTAGCTAGTCTCAAAGCTATTTCAACGGCTTCCTTAGGGTCATTTGTGAATTCAACCTTTTCTATTTTCTTGTGATCAAAGTATCCCTCCTTTGCTAAGTGCTCAAGCTCATCACTCTCATATCCTGTATCCGTGAGAATTACAAGGGGAGTTCGAAGGTTGTATGCCATTAGGGCTTCTATCATGGTTCCAACGCCTCCCCCCAGAATTACAAAAACATCGGAGGAATTTACGAGTATTGCGCTCCTCTCCACAAAATCCATACCACTCTTTATTCTGATGGTGTTAAACTCATTTCCTTCTGCCTTCTCTGGGAGTATTCCTACCACGGTTCCGCCCAGCTTTGAGAATTCTTCACTCACTACACGCATTATTCCTCCTCTCCCTCCTGTCAGAAGGATTGCATCGTGTTTTGCCAGCTCTCTTGCAAACTCTCTAGCTTTCTTCTCCGCCTTTTCTAAGGGTTTGGAGTCGCTTGAGCCTGCTATTCCAATTTGGATCATGAGATCACCCGAGGAGCCCTTTAAATGCAGGAACCAAATTCACGGTCAGCAAAAAGAGCCCAACTCCTATTATAAAGTAGCTCATGGGCTTTGCAATTTTCTCCGGCAGGTACTCCTTGAGAACGTCGTCAAGCATCTTCCCTCCATCCAAGGGCACGAGGGGGAAGAGGTTCATGAGTCCTATTCCGAAGTTTAGTATGTATATCCAGTAGAGTGAGAACGCTAGAGGGAGCACCACATTATCGAAGCCGACCTTCGATGTGAGGCTTTGTGCCGGGTATATTCCCAAATATCCCTTTCCAGGGCTCTGGGGATGCTCTCCCAGGGTTACCTTAAACTCTTTAATGATTCCATCCCGCATAACCTTGAGAGTTATAACTTCCCCGGCGGTTGTTTTGTTCATGAAGTTCATGAATTCGTCTATCGTTTTTATCTGTTCGCCGTTTATCCCTATGATTATATCCCCTTTCATGAGGAAGTTCTTTGCAGGTCCGTTGGGATCTAGGTTGGATATTTCAACGCCGTTTGGAGCTAGGATAGGTGTTAATGCATAGTTCAACAGGAGAATTGCTATTAGGGCTGTTACTATATTTGCCATTGAGCCTGCGGCATAGACTCTAAGCCTGCTCAATAAGGGTGCCTTTTTGAGTTCATCCTCATCGGGTTCAACGAATGCTCCGGGGATTACAGCGAAGAGAACGAGTCCAACGGATTTTAAACTCAATTTTTCGGCTCTTGCAACAAAGCCGTGGCTGAGCTCGTGAACTATCATGACAACGATTAATCCTATTAATCCATACCAGAGGGGCACGGTTATTCCAGGAATCACCAATTGGACACCTGGGGCATGTGTTTTAGCTGTTAGGGTTGTCATTGCGGTTTTGAATAATACGTAGAAAACGTAGAACATTCCGGCAAACCCTATAACAATTCCAATGGTGGAATAGCCCTTCCAGAAAGTTCTCCATCTTCTTGAGACTTTATCTATAAATCTGAGGAGTCTTTTGGTTCTCCACATTGCCACGAAGAGGTCAACCTCGAGCCCTTCCTCTTTGAACTCCTCTTCTTTTTTTCTACCAAAGAGTGCGTACAATATGGCCCAGAAGCCTCCTATGATAAGCAGTGCGATGATTAAGTTGGTGCTCATTTAACTCACCTAACCTTTCATCACCGGGAGGGTTTAAAAAAGTAGTGAAATTGCAGTGATTATTCATATACTTCCGACTCTCAGATATATGAAATCGTGTTTTTGGACTTTTTCTGGTTCAAGGACGTTTCTTCCATCTATTATGATTTTGTTCCTAACTTGTTCTGCTATTTCTTTAAGGTTCAGTGATTTAAACTCTTTATGATCCGCGGTTATCACGATGACATCAATGTCTTTGAAGTCCTCCTTCCATTCGGCACCAAAGCGCTCCGCGTCCTCTGGAGTGCAGAGTGGATCATAAGCGTAAATGTTAGCCCCCCACTCTTTTAGCTCCTTTATTACTGGAATCGCTGCACTCTTCATGAACTCTCTAACGCCTCCTCTGAATGTCAAACCAAGTATGAGGATGTTGCTTCCCTTTACGGGCTGTCCGACTTGGTTGAGCCCCTTTATCGTAAGCTCAACGATATGGTGAGGCATCGAATCGTTAATCTCTCTAGCAGTCTTAACCAAGCGCGGATTGCTCTTTTTAGCCAAATTAATAACAAACCATGGGTATATTGGGATGCAGTGCCCTCCAACCCCGGCACCGGGCATGTGCAGGTGGCAGTAGGGCTGAGTGTTTGCCGCCCGGAACACTTCGAGCGCATCTAAACCATGCTCCTCGCACCACATGGCGAGCTCATTGGCTAGAGCAATGTTTACATCCCTATAAACACCTTCAAAGACCTTAACGGCCTCGGCTGCTTTTATAGAACTCATTGGGATTACTCCCTTCTTGTTGATAGTCTCGTAAATGCCAATAACTGCTTCTAATGTTTTTTCATCACTCGCTCCAACTATCTTAGGATACTGGCCTGTGATATCTCTAATTGCAGTTCCTGTCATTGTTCTCTCTGGAGCGTGAGCTAATCCGAACTCACCGGGCTTTAAGCCGCTCTTTTCAAGAATTGGAATTAAGCTTTCAGTAGTTCCCGGCGGCATGGTAGCTTCCGTGATGACGATATCCCCCTTTTCAAGCCCTTGGGAAATTTTCTCCGCGACATCATAGACCGGCCCGAGCTTCATGTTGCCTCTCTCATCGGTAAGGGTTGGCACCAGAATAACCATGATATCCGCTTGTTTTGCGGCCCAGACACCATCTGTTGTTGCTCTCAAGTGTCCGGCCTCAACGTTTTTTCTAACGAGTTCGTCCAGGCCGGGTTCTTCTTTAACGTGATTTTCTCCATTGTTGATCATTTTAACGACTCTCTCGTTAATGTCCACGCCAATTACATTAGCACCGTGATCAGCAAAAACAGCAGCCAAGGGTAGCCCCATCTTACCCATACCGTAAACGGCTATTGTGAACTCACCATTTTTGAAAGCCCTCTTAACTTCCTCCCTACTCAACCCCATGAGCTTCATCTTATTCACCCAGTTTGACTATTTTGTCTTCTTTTGCACTCTCTAAGGCACTAATCGCTACCTCCAACGCGTGGAGTCCTTCTTCTCCCGATACTAACGGTCTCTTTTTGCTCTCAACGCACTCGATGAAGTGCTCGAGCTCATTTCTCAAAGGTTCTCTCTTATTTATTTTTGCTTCTTTAATCCATTGTTCGTCGTAGATTGTCAAGCTCTGGTTTATGTAATCTAAGTACGCTATTCCTTTGGTTCCCACGATATTCAGTGTTCTTGTTTTGTGCGGGGTTAAACGGTTGGTTTCAACAACACCGCTGATCTCATTTTCGAAGGTCAGCATGATCAGAGCGTAATCATCAACATTTGCGGGGTGTTTGACGTTCCTTGCTTTTGCATAGACCTCTTTTACTCTTGAATTTGCCAAGAAGCTCATTACATCAATGTCATGGACGGCTAGGTCTATTATTACTCCTACATCCGCAATCCGCACGACCATCGGCCCGACTCTTTTGGCGTTCATCGTCACAATTTCTCCTAAAATTCCTGCGTTGATTATATCTTTAAGTTTCAAAACTGCTGGGTTAAAGCGCTCTACGTGTCCAACCATTAAAACGACGTTTTCCTCTTTTGTCGCTTTAATTATCTCTTTGGCACTCTCTATGCTCTCTGCTATTGGTTTTTCAACCAAAACGTGGATGCCATTTTTAATGAACTCTAAAGCAACCTGCTTGTGGAGGGAAGTTGGAACTGCAATACTAACAGCGTCCAAGCCTTCTTTAGCCAATTCTTTGTAATCGGCGTATGGAATCGTGTTAAAACGCTTGGTCACTTCCTTAGCACGCTCAAAGTTTGCATCGGCCACACCAACGAGTTTTACTCGTCCTTCTTTTGCTAACTCGGAGTAAATTCTCGCGTGATGGTACCCCATGTTCCCAACGCCGACAACACCAACCCTAAGCATTGCAACCACCCACGTTAGGAGGAAAGCTCCTCGAGAGTTTGAATTATATATCCTATGTCATCTCTACTAACTGCTGGATGTACTGGTAAGCTCAAAACACGCTTTGAGGCTTCAATAGCGTTTGGACAATCCTCTTTTGGATAACCGAGCTTTTGATAGAACGGCTGGTGGTGGACGGGCATTGGATAGTGAATTCCCGTTCCAATGCCTTTTTCTCTAAGCTTTTGGGCTAACTCATCCCTGTTTAATGGGAATTTCTCCTCCACTTTAATCACGTACTGGTGGAAGACGTGCTTTACGCGAGAATCAACGTGAGGCGGAGTTAAACCGTTAATCTTGCTTATTCCTTCAGTCAAAAGTTTGGCATTTTCAATTCTCTTGGAGTTCCACCCATCGAGTTTTTTGAGCTGGGCCCTTCCAATCGCTGCAGCTATGTTGGTCATTCTCAAGTTGTAGCCAAGTTCAACGTGGAAGTACTTTTCAGCCTGCCCGTGGTTTCTTATCAGCTCGGCCCTCCTCGCGAGCTCTTCATCATTTGTTATTATCATTCCGCCCTCGCCCGTCGTCATGTTTTTGGTCGGATAGAAGCTGAATGCCGCAATGTCTCCAAAAGTTCCAACTTTCTGCCCTTCAAACTCAGCTCCATGAGCCTGAGCACAGTCTTCAATTAAATAAAGTTTGTAATCCTCGGCAATCTCTTTGAAGGCTTTCATGTCAGCCGGCTGACCGTAAAGGTGGACAACTACTATTGCCCTGGTTTTGTCTGTTATTTTTTCAAGAACATCGTTTGGATCGAGATTGTAGGTTTTAGGATCAATGTCAGCAAAAACAGGTTTAGCCCCTTGGAAGAGTATGGAATTGGCTGAGGCTATGAAGGTGAAGGGTGTTGTGATAACTTCATCCCCTTCGCCTATCTTGAGTGCTTTGAGGGCAACGTCCAGTGCGGCCGTCCCGTTGGCAACCGCTATGCCATGTTTTGCCCCCAAGTACCGGGCGAATTCTCTTTCAAAAGCCTCAACTTCCTTCCCGTGGGCCAACATGCCACTCTTCAAAACTTCAATAACAGCATTAATCTCCTCATCCCCGATTAAGGGTTTTGCAATTGGAATCATTTAAGGCACCTCACAATTCTTTTTCCTTCAAGTACTGCTCATAATCTCCCCTTCTAATTTTAACTTCCTTCCCGCAGTGGGAGCACTTAAAGATTATTCCACTCTCGTCTTCTCCGATTTTCTCCTCCAATTTCCTCCCACAATAACATACAAAGCCCTTAAGTCTAGCTGGATTTCCAAATACCAGCCCAAAAGGCGGGACATCCTTGGTGACGACGGCTCCAGCGCCAATCATTGCGTACTCGCCGATTGTTACGCCGCAAACTATTGTCGCGTGGGCTCCTATAGAAGCACCTTTTTTAACGAGTGTTGGGACAACTTCCCAGTCTTGGTTGAAGGCTCTCGGATAGAGGTCGTTGGTGAACGTCATATGCGGGCCGAGGAAAACATCATCTTCAACCTTAACTCCATGATAAACGCTTACTCCATTCTGGATTTTAACGTTGTTACCTATCTCAACTCCCACGTCAATATACACGTCCTTCCCAATGTTGCAGTTCTTCCCTATTTTGGCGCCTTTTCTTATGTGAGCGAAGTGCCATATTCTGGTTCCTTCTCCGATTTCAACGTTTTCTTCAACAACAGCCAAAGGATGAACGAAATACTTTTGAGCCATTGAACACACCAATCTATAAACAGTACTCAATAATAAAAAAGTATCGGGTGAAATAATGGAGCTTCCATTTGTAACTGTTATAATTCCTGCGTACAATGAGGAGAAATATATTGGAAAATGTCTTGAAGAGTGGGTTAGTCAGGATTACCCAAAGGATCGATATGAAATTTTAGTTTTCGATGGGATGAGCACCGACAAAACTGCAGAGATAGTTAAAGAGTTTCAGCGTAGATATCCAGAGCTTGTGAAATACCGAAAAAATCTGAAGAGAAGACAGGTCTATGCCTTTAACATGGGAATCCGAGAGGCAAGGGGGGATTTCTTCATTATCTTTGGTGCCCACGCTTACCCGGAGCGCGACTTCCTTCGTAGAAGTGTGGAGACATTTTTGGAAGTTAAGGAGAAGGAGCCAATGTTAGTGGCCGTTGGGGGGACTCATGATAATCTATACGAAAATCGGCTAGCAAAGTTTGTTGGGCTTATATATGTTTCTCCTCTCTCTGGTAGTAGTTCGTACAGGTACTCAACGAAACCGCATTTTGCCAAAACCATAGCCTATGCAATGTACGAAAGAGATACAGTAGTTAAGAAAGTTGGTTTCTTTGATGAAGATATGATAGTTGGGAATGATTTTGAGTTTAACCTTAGGATAAACAAAAAAGGATACAAGATGTTCTTTAATCCTGACATCAAAAGTCATTACTATGCTCGGTCAACTTGGAAAGGATTTTTAAAGCAGTCATTCAATTATGGGGTAGTAAAGGCAATGGCAATTAGGAAGGGGTATTTTTCACCTCTCTGGCTCGCTTCTATTGTTTTTCTGGGATTTGAAGCATTGATCCCATTCTGGCATTTTTTAGTTCTCCTATTTGGCTTGTATTGGGGTGTTCTCTTCGGGGAGGGTGTTAGGCTTTGGCGAAGGACGAAAAACGTCGATGCATTTGCCTTGCCCTCCGTGATGTGGGTGTTTCACAACTTA
>NZ_JBMXHE010000022.1:0-5724 GCF_053987695.1 Palaeococcus sp. (in: euryarchaeotes) | reverse complement strand
TGAGGACTTGAAAAACAATATCGGGGAGTACTTCAAGAGCGCCGAGTTGCTGTTTAAAGAGGGCTTAACCAACGCCGCTTTCATGATGTACTTCAAGACCCTCGTGACGATAGCGGATTACACCCTCTGGCGAGACCTTAGGGTTCTGCCGGACAATCACAGGGAACGGTTCCGCCTGCTGAAACCCCGCTATCCCGACCTTTACAATGTCCTGAGTTATTATTTTCCATACTATAGGGACACATACACAAGGAAAGTTGATGAAAGACTCTTAATAGCGGTGAGAAGTGATGTTATCAGACTTAAGGAAAAGGTTGAGTGAGATAGCAAGGGAATTTGCCTCTGAGAATCCCAACGTTTGGGATATTCTGCTCTATGGCTCCGTGATGAAGGGGAAAGAAAAACCAAATGACGTTGATATAGCCGTAATCGCAAGAGAGGGTAACCCGTTTGAGGTTTCCTTCGAATTTAAACGTCTTCTAGAGGAGAAAGGGCTTTCACCCGACGAAGTGGATGTAAAGGGATTTCTGCTTGACGAGCTCTTTGACGAGAACAACCTTGTCAGCTTTGCCCTTCTGGTCGAGGGCTACTCATTACTTAACGGCAAATTTCTCCATGAACGCCTTAACGCCAAGGGCTACTTTCTTTTCAGATTCTCATACTCTTCCCTCTCCCAGAGCCAAAAGATGCGTTTCCTCTATGCTTATCGGGGCAGAAATGGAAGCCCGGGGTTGTTAAAACAGACGAACGCAATGGAGCTTGCACCGGGAGTTGTCCTTGTGCCAGTTGGCTCGGTATATAAATTCAAGGAGTTCCTCTCGCTGTGGGGGTTAAGCTATGAACTCGCCCCTGTGTTAATTGGGGAGTTCACTCGGGAGGTGCCTTCACTTGAATGAAACACCCGAATATCTCCAGTGTGAGAAGCCCATCATTGAGAGACTGAAAGCTGAGAGTTGGACATACAGAAGGGGTTTTGAGGTACTCGAAGATGAAAAAGAGCCCCTCCTAGCTTCTCGATTAAAGCAGGCAATTAAGAGAATAAACAAGGTCGGTGAGAAAGAAGCGGAGGAAGTTATAACTATTCTCAAAACAATTCCCTTTGGCGTTGAAGGCTCTCGCAGAATATTGGACTACATAAAAGAAGGCGTCCCCCTAAAGGACAAAGAGGACAACACCATAAAAACCGTCCAGCTAATAGATTACGAAAACATCAATAACAACGAGTTCCTGGTTGCTAACCAAGTGGGGTATCCATTTAAAACGAAAATTCCAGACATTGTTCTCTACATCAATGGAATCCCTCTCGTGATAATTGAGTGTAAGCGGTTAAAGAAGAGCTGGAAAAAAGCTTACAAACAGATTAAGGGCTATGAAAAAGAGATGCCTGAGCTTTTCAAGTACGTCCAGTTTGGCGTTGCGATTGGTGATAAAGCGGTTTACTTCCCCATTGTCCCATGGCTCAAAGATGTGCCGGTCTACGAGTGGAAAGGAGAAAGCTTTGACGACCTCGACAACCTTGCCGAGCTCCTAACTCCTTCAACTCTCCTCGACATTTTGAGGTACTTCATCTTTTACCGCGAGAATAAGGGAGTTTTTACAAAAGTACTCCCAAGATATATGCAGTACAGAGCGGTGGGCAAAGTGGTTGAGAGGGCGGTGAGCTATGCGAAAGGAGAGATCGAGAGGAATAAAGGATTGATATGGCACTGGCAGGGGAGCGGAAAAACTTTAACTATGATATTCTCCGCTTACAAGATTAAGCGCCTTTTAGGGAACCCCACGATTTTCTTTGTTGTTGATAGGCGAGAGCTCGAGGAGCAGCTTGCTGGAGAGCTTAAGGCTGTCGGGCTTAGCTTTGAAGTCATAAGCTCTATAAAAGGTCTCAAAGAGGTTCTGATGCACTCGGATGGGAAGAGGGGTATTTTCATAACGCTCATCCATAAGTTCAGAGAAGAAGAGTTAAGGGAGGTTAAAGATGCCCTTGAAAAGGTGAGCAAAAGGAGAAAAACCATAATGAACCGCAGGGATGTTATAGCCTTCATTGATGAGGGCCATAGAACCCAGTACGGGGAGCTCGCTTCAACCATGCACTCAATACTCAAAAACGCCTCTTTCTTTGCCTTTACGGGAACCCCAATATCAAAGAAGGAAAGGGATACTTATGCAACTTTTGGCTACGCTGATGAACCCTACTTGGACAGGTACTTCATAATAGACTCTATCGCCGATGGCTTCACTGTTAAAATAGCATATCAAGCAAGGCTCGAGGAGAGGGTCCACTTAAAAAAGGATTATTTGGAGGCGTTCCTCTCGTCCAAGCTCGAAGAAATTCCAGAGGAGTATCGTGGACAGGTCAAAGAAGAGCTTAGAAAGAAGTTGGACATGATAAAATTGCTCCTGAAGAATCCGAAAAGGATTGATGTAATAGCTGAGGACATCGCGAGGCATTATCAGGAGAATGTTAAGCCATTTAAGGCCATGGTGGTTGCAGTTGATAGGGAAGCTTGTGTTCTCTACAAGAGGGCTCTCGATAACATCCTCCCTAAAGAGTACAGCGAAGTGGTGATGACGTTCAACCAAAACGATCCCGAGATAGTGGAAAAGTACCACGATGAACTCAAAGAGAGGTTCCAAAATAAGAGCGACGAAGAGATAAGGGAAGAAATAGTCACGGCGTTTAAGAATAAGGAGCATCCAAAGATACTAATTGTAACGGAGATGCTTTTAACTGGTTTTGATGCTCCCATACTGCAAACTATGTACCTGGACAAACCTTTAAAAGAGCACCGCCTCCTCCAGGCAATAGCAAGGACGAACAGGCCGTTCTTTAAGAATGGAGAGAACATCAAAGCCTTTGGTCTCATCGTTGATTACGTAGGAGTCTTTAAAGACCTTAAGAAGGCACTGGAAATCTACGATGAGAGAGATATAAAGGGTGTTGCCTACGATGTTGATAAAATCAAGAAAGAGCTTAGAAGCAAGATAAATGAAGCCATGAAGTTCTTTGAGGGAGTTGTGGTAAGTGATGACAGGGAGGCAATAATGGAGGCTGTAAAGCTTCTTTTCCAAAACAACACGTGGGAGGAATTCCAAAAGCTATACAAGGAGATCAGATATTATTATAAACTCCTAAAGGAGGGTAGATGGGAGTTTAAGAGTGCCTTTTCATGGCTCACAGAGGTTTACTATGCCTACAATTCAAAGGTTAATGGTCTCGATCCGGAGATTGAGCAAAAAATGGACGAGTTCCTCAGCGAAGCCCTCAAGTTCATTCATGAGACGGTAGATGTGGGAAGGATTAGGAGCGAGTTCCCCATAATAGAGCTCGATGAAGATTTTCTGAAAAAGGTAATGAAAAAGACCCACAAAGAAAGGGCTTTTTACGATCTGCTCTTTGCAGTTAGGCACTACATAAACACGCACAAAGGCCCAATTACGGAAGACTTAGTTGAACAGGTGGAGAGCATTATAGACAGATGGAAGAAGAGAAAAGAAGACATAGAGCGGCTTTATGAAGAAATACTCGGTGTAGCTCAAACAATCCAGGAAAGAGAAAAGGAGAGAAGGGCACTCAATTTGAGTGAGCTTGAGTACTCCCTTGTAACTGTGTTAAAGCGCCACGTTAGGAGCGACACCCAAAAACTTATTGGAGATATTAAAGACCTTCTCAAGGAAACTGAAAGATTCAGGTTCTGCCGGTGGCAGGAAAAAGCTGATGTAGTAAGCGATGTCTCTAGGGCAACCATGCTTTTCCTAGTTCGCAGATACCAGGGGAGAATAGACAACATCATAAAGGCAAGGGATGAGATTCTTGAGGTGTTGAAGCGTTGGGGCTGAATTATGAGTATGAAGTGATTGTCAGAAATGTGAAGAATCCCAGGATAGAAATAAATGCCAAGGGTAATGTTAAGGTAATAGTCCCACCAAGCCAAGACCCGGAGGATATTATAAAGAAAAAAATGGCTTGGATAGAGAGCAAGCTCAATGAACTTGAGCAAATTAAAAAGCAGTTCGGCCCGCTCTCAAGCAAGTTTCTTTTTAACGGAGACTTTTACTCCTTAATCCAAGGTGAGGATTTCTTTGTTAATCCTAAATTTAAAGTAGTTTCCCTGCCCCACGGTGACTTTAAAGTGTTGAAGAAGTGGCTTAAAGATAGGCTTAGGGAAGAGCTTGACTTTAAAGTCCGTCTCTTTGCTTCTATCATGGATGTTAGGTATCGCAAAGTGTACATCAGGTTCCAGAAGACAAAATGGGCAAGCTGTTCCAAAAAAGGGAACTTGAGCTTTAACTTAGCATTAATGGCGCTCCCCGAAGGGTTAAGGGATTACGTGATAATCCATGAACTCGCCCATTTGAGGATACCGAAGCATGGGGACGAGTTTTGGGGGCTTGTAAAGACTTACTATCCAGATTATGTTGAGGCTAAAAAGAGGCTAAGGGTTTTTTGGTTGCTCCTGGAGTGGAATGAGGTATGGCAAAATTTAAGAGGAGTTAAGGTTTAAATTGATCAAATGCAAGTTTATTGTGGTGATTGTTATGGCTTACTGGCTCTGCATAACTAATAGAGACAATTGGGAAGTTGTTAAAAAGAAGAATGTTTGGGGAGTGCCAAAGAGGCACAGGAACACAATCGCAAAGGTCAAGCCCGGTGATAAACTCGTCTTCTACGTCAAGCAAGAGAGAAAAGACAAACAAATCTTAGAGCCGAAAATTGTTGGAATCTTCGAGGTCGTGAGCGAGCCTTTCACGGATTCGAGCAAAATCTTCAAGTCTCCACCTCACTCAAACGAGACCTACCCGCTCCGAGTAAAGATCAAGCCCATAAAGCTTGGCGAAGTTGAGTTTAAGCCTTTAATTCCAAAATTAAAATTCATTACAAACAAAAAACGTTGGAGCGGCCATTTGATGGGCAAAGCCATGAGAGAAATTCCAGAAGAGGACTACAAGCTGATTGAAAGTCTGTTTTAACCTTTAAATTTTGAATAACAACCTCGAAACATTCCGCCACCTGCTAGGATACTTGAGCGTTAGCGTAAGGTTTGAGGAGTTTGCATGTCTTCAAAAAACGGAAATTTTAATTTAAGCTCAAGTGGAAACCAGCGAATCTAACTTGTTTTTCTCCCACCAACGTCCGAAGGACGCTTTTATCAGTAAAACACTGTAAAACGAGCAAGAATGGAGCGAACTCGAAAAACAGAATTCTAAAATAGACATACCAGCTTTGATCAAACTTTTGCTTGGCAAAGTTTCTAGGGGTGGGGGCGAAGCCCCCACTCTAGGGGTTTGAGAGTACAGGAAGCTTTTGAAAAAAGCTTCACCAGAGGTTAGTGGCTCTTGGAAAGCAGCTTATTTGGGTGTGATTGCTCTGGTTAGGACGTTTTCAACTTGGAATCCCTCTCGCTTTGCAATTTAAAAAAGAGTTCCTCCCTGTTGACGCCCTTCGGGCGTCGGTTTAAAAGTGAACTCCTCACAAAAGGGCTGCTCTAGCGGATTCCAGCACTCTGAAGGTTAAAATTTAACGGCAATCATACTTTGGAAGCAAACTTTAAGAAGGAGCCACAAACCTTGATCAAACTTCGCCTTCGCGAAGTTTGTGATGATGGGGCCGGGGCCGGGATTTGAACCCGGGCTAGGGGATCCACAGTCCCCTGTGCTAACCAGGCTACACCACCCCGGCCATTTTAGAAGCCGACTCTAACTCATTGGCATAGATTTATAAAGTTT
>NZ_JBMXHE010000021.1:0-20743 GCF_053987695.1 Palaeococcus sp. (in: euryarchaeotes) | reverse complement strand
AACCGGTTAATATGTGGGGAGAGGTGGATTATTCAAAGATAAAGAGTGTGTTTGATTATCATGAGTGTACTGAATACGCGGACAATGAGAATATTACGATTAAACCAAGCACGTCTTCACGAACTCAAAAGGAAAACAAAACCGCCAATAATACATCAAAAGAAGGAATCTGCGGAACTGGCATATTGATTGTGCTCTCCCTTATGCCATTACTGCTCAAAAAACTTAAAGTCTAAGCCTAATGCTTCCCATGCTTCTCGTACCAGCCCCACTCCTTTTTTGAGCCGAAACTCCTCACGCCCTTTTTAACGAGCTGAATTCTGAGCTCTTTGGCCATCCCAGGGGTTATTTCTCCTCTCTCTTCCAGCCAGTTTATAATCTCCAGAGCTTCATCCTCGGTTTCACATCTCCTTAAGAAATCAATTACCGTGGGGCTGTAACCGGAAAAATCCTCGGGCTCTTCAACTTCCTCTTCGTTTTCACGATAAGCTTCGATACTTAGCCTCTTCCTTTCAAGCTCCCCTGCCAGATGGGGATAAGCCTTTTCAAACTCCTCTTTATCATATTCCTGCCAAGCAAACTCATCAACAGGGCGCTTCTTTTTCTTATTCATACCCTCACCTTGATTTGATATTCTCTTTGAAGGTTTATAAAGTGTGTGAGGTAAAAATTTTCAGGGATTCACATGAAGGGTTCATATTTCCTCATAATCTTGGTGGAGAGAGCCAAGAATGTGAAAACAAAGAGGAGGATTTTCTCCCTTCAAAGGGGTTATTATGTCTATGTTGGCTCCGCTATGAACTCACTCGAAAAGCGCGTCGCCCGACATTTCCGCAAAGATAAAAAGCTTCACTGGCACATTGACTTTCTCCTAAAAGAAGCCGATCTCCTAGAGGCTTACCTAATCCCAAGTGAAGAGCGTCTGGAGGAGAGGCTCTCAAGGGAAGTAGGTAGGTTTGCTCGTGGTGTAGAGGGCTTTGGGGCGAGCGACCTGCAGGGGGTGCATACAAACTTGTACTACTTTGGCGAAGCTAATCCAGAGAAAAAATTGGAGAACATTTTGAGCAATCTCGGCTTGAGGTGGAAAAGGGTTAAAAGTGAGGGAGATATTATGGAAACTTAGAAGCAAATGGGGTGTGCCTATGAAAATCGGGAAAGTTGAGTCTTACATTCATGAAAAGCTTGAGAAGGAAAAATTACACTTCGTCCTTCTTGATCCGGATGATGTCTCACCTGAACTGGCTTCAAAGCTGGCTAAAATGAGTGAAGAACTCGGCGTCGATGCTATAATGATCGGAGGCTCTACAGGAGCCGAAGGAGAAGTTCTCGACCGTGTCGTTAGGGCCATAAAGGAGAGCTCCAATCTGCCCACAATATTATTCCCGGGCTCTCACGGGGGGTTAAGCAAATATGCCGACGCTCTCTTCTTCATGAGCCTCTTAAACTCTACAAATCCCTTCTTTATAACGGGCTCCCAGGCACTCGGAGCATTTAAGGTAAAGATGTACGGACTCGAACCTATTCCAATGGCATATCTCATAATCGAGCCCGGGGAAACCGTTGGCTGGGTTGGAGATGCTAAGCCAATTCCAAGGCACAAGCCAAAGATTGCAGCGGCTTACGCTCTTGCTGGCCAGTACTTGGGAATGCGCCTCGTTTACCTCGAAGCGGGAAGCGGAGCACCAAGCCACGTGCCCAACGAGATGGTTAAAATAGTGAAGAGCGTTCTTGATGTTCCTTTAATAGTCGGCGGCGGCATTAGGAGCTACGAGGATGCAAAAGAAGTAGCAATTGCCGGCGCCGATATAATCGTGACGGGCACGGCCATAGAGAAGGCCGGCTCATTGGAGGAAGCCGAGAAGCGTTTGAGGAGCATAATCAAGGGTGTGAAGGAAGTTAAGCCTTAGCTCAAATTTTTAAACTTCTTTTGTCAAATTTATGTGGTGGTTTTATGAAGGCGTTTATATCCGTTGATTTAGAAGGTATGCCCTTTGTGCTGACCTCCTCCCCTTTGGGAGGGTTCCAACGAGCCATTGACGGGGAGGTTTGAGGGGCGCTGTTGAGAAGCTTAAGGCTGGAGAAGCCAGACCTTTAAAGACGAGCAGCCCGGTAAAAGTCGAGCTCAGGTTCCTTGGAAGTGAAATGGCAGAAACAGCTGAGCTTTTGCCATCCGTGAAAAGAATCGATGGAAAAACTGTGGAGTTTGAAGCAAGAGATGTGGTGGAAGCGTACAAAGTCTTTGAGCTGCTGGTTCTAGCGTCTGCAGGAGTAAGGGCGGTAGTGATGCGCTGAATGCTTAAATTTAAATTTAAATTTTTATCGTGTACTTCCTGTTTGCTTTTTCAAAGCCCCTGAAGCATCCGAGTTTGAGCTTTATTAGAGCTCTTTCTACGTCCAAAACTTTCATCGAGGCTAAGTGCGTAACCCCTGTTCCTCTAATGAGCTCTGGATGCACTTGGGCGCTCGGCCCCGTCAAAGCTATTAGCTCTGCATTTTTAGAGCGCTCCAGAATCATCTCAAGCGTGCCATTAGCTAAGGAGGAACCACTCACTATTACAGCGTCCATTTGAGGGAGGAGAATGTACTCAAATGAATCGCTGAAGGTCTCTCTATCACTTATCTTTGGATTGCGCTCAAAGACGTAAACTTCAAACTCTTGCTCCTTCAAAGCTTTAACTATCGGAGGCATATTTCCTATTACTGCTACCCGCTCTATTTCCCCGCTTAAAAGCCCGAGCACGTCTTTTTCCTCAGCGCCGCTTAAGTCAATATAGTACTGTGAAACCGCGTTTATCGCTGCTAATGCTAAGGTTCTCTCAATTATGTTTAAGCTATCGGCTTTTTCTATGAATGCCTCGACGCTTGTCTCTTCGATGGAGTTTCTGAAGAGCTGAATTTCCTCCGGGAGAGTCATCATAACTCCCAAAGCTTTCCCGCGCTCACCTTCAATGACCACGTAAGTGTATGGGAGGCCAAAGGAAAAGTCTAAAACACGGAAATCCTCGTGTATCATCTTTAATGCCTTTCTTTTGATGTCTTTGAACAGCATAAGCATCCCCTTGCTAAGTAGCTGTGAGAATTCTTAAGCCTTGTCATAATATTAAAAAGCGAGAGGTTCAGGGGTTAAACGTTCTCATAAACGCGGCCATCTTAACAGCATCCACAGTCTCTTTTACATCGTGAGTCCTTATTATGTGTGCGCCGTTCCAAACGGCTATTGCCGTGGCACTTAAGCTTCCTGCAAGCCTTTCCATTGGGTCTTTTCTTCCGGTGATTGCCCCGATGAACGACTTCCTTGAGACGCCCACTAAAATCGGCAGTCCAAAGACCTTTAAGAGGTTCAGGTTTGCCAGAACTTTGGAGTCCCACTCATACCAGGGCGGCCAGTTCGCCCTTAAAAAGCCTATCGCCGGGTCTATGGCTATCCCCTCAATGCCGTGTTTGTACGCAATCTGGAGGCTTTCTTCGAGGGCTTTTATAACTTCATGGACAGGGTCTTTGAAGTCCTCAACTTTCTTATGGGCGCAGACTATTACGGGAACGTCGTACTCCTTAGCTACTTTAGCCATGTTTTCGTCGCCTTTTAGGCCACTCACGTCGTTTATTATGTCTGCCCCAGCTTTTAACGCTTCTTCCGCTACCCTCGCGCTCGTGGTGTCGATACTTATTGGCACATCAACGTGCTCCCTGATTGTTTTAATCGCCCAAACTGCCCTCCTAACTTCCTCTTCAACTGGAATTTGAGTCTCCAAGTATGGTGCCGTTGATTTTGCACCAACATCTATGAAGGATGCTCCATCTTCAACCATCTTTAGAACCGTCTGGATGAGCTCTTCTTCGCTCTGCTTAACGCTTCCTTTAAAGAAGCTCTCCGGTGAAACATTTATCACTCCCATGACTTTTGGCTTGCTTAGGTCAACACCTGCAAAGCGCATGAGCATCACCATGAGATATATGTTGATAAGTTTTTTGAGTTGTCTTTTAGCTCTAAATCTCCAAATAAAAATAAAAGTTTTTCAGAACTCCAAATCAAACTCTTCCTCTATCTCTTCTTCCTTCTGCAGGACATTGTAAAACATGAATCCACCAATAGCTTGAAGTGCAATTGAAAGTGCTTGGAATGGAGCACTTACAAGCTGCAGAACTAGCTGAGGTATGAATCCTGAGCTTCCAAGGAATGCAATTCCTCCAAATGATGCTGGAATGATGGAAATCAGGATGATAGCTAAAGCCAACAGCAGTCCAAAGCCAAGTGAGGAGAGCTTTTTCCTCCATGCTAATCCTATGACCCCGAAAGCTTCCCCCATGTTCCCCTTTATCACATAGGCAGGAACTGCAGTTACGGTTATCGTGAACACATAACCGATTACCGGAAGCATCACTATCAGCAGGAGAAACACTCCCAGTATGGTTATATCCGACTTCATGGCTATCCCAAGGGCTATTAAGAGGATTCCGGGAAGAAATGCCATAAACGCTATCAATGCTGCGGCTATGTTTATTAAAATTCTAATAACCACAACAGCGGGCATCTTCTTTGTCCCTTCAATAAGAAGGGAACCCAAGGAGTATATCTCACCACTCGAGTTCAGGAGAGCTCCCTTTATGAGGGCATAAATTGCTATGCTGGCTATCACAAGTTCAATCAGTCCGCTTATGGAGGTTCTCTTCAAGAGTGTCATCAGCTGGCTTTCCTGCATTAGATTACCATACTCTTCTATTATAACATTGCCCTCCTTTTCGAAGTTTTGAAAACCCATTGGAGTCATTGGAACATCTTTGAGCATGTAAGCGTTTATAGGAGCCATTATCAGGGCGACGAGGAGGGGTATCAGGAGGAGTTTTGGGTTTCTCGTTATGAATTCAATTGTTTTTCCAAATGCTTCTATGGCACTCATCAACACCACCATAATTAGTAAAGTTTTTAGGTTTAAAAATCTTTTTGAGCTCATCCTATACACTTTTAAACACTCCACGAGTTTAAAACAACACAGATATAAGGGTTAAGCAAAAAAGTTTAAAGAGCGTAGGTGAGAATCATGAAGGCAATCTATAGAGAAATGTGCCCAAACTGCGAAGAGAGAATAAGCGATGAGCGCTTGATAATCAAACATCCATGTGAGAAATGCCTGAATGATGAGGTTTCTGTAGATGAATATTTCACTCTTCTCAAAAGCGTAAGGGATTCTCTTGCATTGCGTGGTACTCTAAAGGAATGGGAAGAACTTTATCGGGTTGAAAGTCAACTTAAAGAAGTGGAGTCGCTTTTTAATAGAACCACCGGCTATCACTTTTGGAGTGCCCAAAAGACATGGGTGAGGCGTTTAATAAAAGGAAAGAGCTTCTCTATTATAGCTCCAACAGGGATGGGGAAGAGCGTTTTTGGAACATTTATGGCAGTGTATTATGCATCAAAAGGCAAAAGGAGCTATATCGTTCTCCCAACTACTCCCCTCGTCAAGCAGACGATAAGAAGAATTCAGGAGTTTGCTGAAAAAGCGGGAATTAAGCTCAATCTTGCCTATTATCACGGTGAACTTAAAAAGAAAGAGAAAGAAGCCATGAAAGAAAAAATTGCCGGAGGAGATTTCACCATTCTCATAACTTCGGCACAGTTCCTAGCGAGAAAGTTTGAAATGCTCAAGGAGAATCGCTTTGATTTCATCTTCGTTGACGATGTGGATGCCTTTTTAAAGGCTTCAAAGAACATAGACCGCTCCCTTCTCCTTCTTGGGTTCAACGAGGAAATGATCCAAAAGGCGTGGCAGCTCATTAGATTGAGAAAACAAATAGGAAAACTCCTGAGGGGCAGGGAGAGTGAGAAAAAGCAAGAAGAACTCAGAAATACCAATGGCGAAATAAGCAGAGTGGAGAATGAAATTAAGGAGTTCATTAAAAATCATGAGAATGAGATAGGAACCCTCGTCATAGCTTCGGCAACTGGGAGAGCAAGGGGGGATAGAATAAAGCTCTACAGAGAACTCCTAGGATTTGAAGTTGGAAGTGGAAGGAGCGCCCTCAGAAACGTGGAGGATGTTTATTTAATACCCTCAAAGAGCATCGAGGAGCATCTGGAAGAGCTTCTCCCAAAACTGGGCAGAGGAGGCTTAATATTCGTTCCAACTGATCAGGGAATAGCATATGCCGAAGAGCTCGCCCAGAAGCTAAGGGATAAGGGGTTCAATATTGAGCTGGTCTCGTCTAGGAGCAAAAAAGCCCTTGAGAAGTTTGAGAGAGGCGAAGTTGATGTACTCATCGGCATGGCCAGCTATTATGGTTCCATAGTCAGGGGACTGGATTTACCCCATTTAATCAGATATGCCATCTTTACAGGTCTGCCCAAGTTTAAATTCAGCATGAATCTGGAACATCCAACGATCTACCGTATCTTGGGTTTGATCAGCGGGATATTTGACTTTTTGAGCGATGATGATAGAAGGGAGGGTGAAAAAATATATGCAAGGCTTAGGCGGCTTATCCAAACAATGCCACAGTACGAGCTCTTAAAAATTGAGGAGGCACTGGCAGAGGGTTTGCCCCTGGAGGGATATCACAATCATGTTCTTGAGGTTTTCAAACAGGCTGTTGAGTTCTTAAGGAATGTGCTCAAAAAGGAGGAGGTTCTCAAAAAAATCGAAGAAGATCCCTTTGTGAGCCTCCATAAAGAGGGAGAGACGCTATACATAGAAATCCCTGATGTTAGAACATACATACAGGCTAGCGGAAGAACATCGAGGCTCTTCGCGGGTGGAATTACCAAGGGTCTGGCAATATCAATCGTGGATAACTTAAAGATTTTCAACGGCATGAGGAGACAGCTGAAGTGGCGCTTCCCCGAATTTGAGTGGAAGAGTCTTGAAGAGCTTGATTTGGAGAGTTTACTCAAAGAGATCGACGAAGACAGGGAGAAGGTAAAAGGTGTTATAGAGGGAAAACTGGTCTATAAAAAGCTTGATCTGGTGAAATCCTCACTTTTGATTGTAGAATCACCCAATAAAGCCAGAACCATAGCGAACTTCTTTGGACAGCCAAGCAAGAGGAGAATCGGAGATTTGACAGCTTATGAAGTGAGCACGGGAGATAGAATGCTCATAATACTGGCTAGCGGTGGGCACATGTTTGATCTAACCACGATGGAAGGATACCATGGAGTTGAAATCAGAGACAACAATGGAAAACTCTTTTTTGTTCCCATATATGATACCATAAAGCGCTGTCGTGATTGTGGCCATCAGTTTGTGGACTGGGAAGAAAAAGGGATCTGTCCAAGGTGTGGCTCGAAAAATGTACGGGATGCACTCCAAAATGTAAAAGCCATGCGTGATCTTGCTCAGGAAGTTGATGAGGTTTTAATAGGCACCGACCCCGATGTGGAAGGAGAGAAGATAGCATGGGATATAAGAAACGTCCTGAGTCCCTATACCCCAAACATAAAACGCATAGAATTTCATGAGGTCACGAGACCCGCCATTCTCAGGGCGATAGAAAATGCGAGGGATATTAACGAGCAGAGGGTCAATGCACAGCTTGTGAGGCGTATAGAGGATAGATGGATAGGATTTGAGCTCAGCAAAATACTGCAAGAGGTCTTTGAAAATTACAACCTATCGGCGGGTAGGGTTCAGACACCGGTTTTAGGATGGATAATCCAGAGGTACAAAGAATTCAATGAGAGCAAGACGAATTTTGTGGCATTAACCCTCGAAAATGACCTGCACGTTCTTTTGGAGGGTGTGAAAGAGGATGTGGAAGAGGTCGTGGTTGAGGAAGTTGAGCTCGAAGAGAGGAATGTCAACCCATATCCACCTTATACCACGGATACAATGCTCCAGGATGCCTCGCGCTTTTTAAAGCTCTCAGCACCTCAAACGATGAGACTGGCACAGGATCTCTTTGAACTGGGTTTAATCACATACATGAGGACTGACTCAACCCACGTGAGTACAGCGGGGATAGGGATAGCGAAAGAGTACATAATCGATGAAATCGGCGATGAGTACTTCAAACCGAGGCCCTGGGGGGAGGAGGGTGCCCATGAATGTATCCGTCCCACACGCCCTCTGGACACAGGTAGATTGCTCCAGCTGGTCAAGGATGGGATTATAATACTCGCAAAGCCCTTAACGAGGAACCACTTCCGTCTATATGATATGATATTCAGACGTTTCATGGCTTCTCAAATGCCTGCTGCAAAAGTCCTCTACGAAAGGGCACTAATTGACGCAAAAATAACGAAAGCACATGTGGAAGGTTACGTTGAGGTGCTCTACGATGGATGGAGCAGAATAAAACCCCTACCAATGTGGAAGATTCCAAAGCTGAAAACAGGAGAGAAGCTTAAAGTCAGGGAGATAAAGAAATGGAAGGCACCAAAAGTTCAGCTCTACACCCAGGGAGATATAATAGCCATGATGAAGGAGCGCAAGATAGGAAGGCCCTCGACGTATGCAAAGATAGTCCAGACTCTGCTCTCCAGATACTATGTTATAGAGACAAAGGGACGCAAGAGACTTGTTCCAACGGAACAGGGGATCAAGGTTTATCATTATCTCCTGAGCAAATACAAGGACTTAGTAAGTGAGGAAAAAACTAGAAAACTTGAAGAAATCATGGATCTAATCGAAGCCGGAAAGGCTGACTACCAGGAGGCATTAAATGAAACGTATAATGAGATCAAATATTACATAAAGGGATAAATATCACGAAAGTAATGAACATCTAGAGCATCTCTTGTTCCTATTTTTTACAATAGTAATTTCATATTCCTTTAAAAAGTTAGCATTGGGCGACCATAAGGCTTAAATTTGATAATAGTAATATAATTGTATAGCCATGCAACTTCCCTAATATCCCATATTAGTATTTCACGATTTTGTCATCTAGATAACATAATAAACTATGTAAAGTATAGAAACTTTTATATAGGTGTTTAACCAGATAATTGACAGAAATATGGTGGTGGTAAAAAATGGTAAAGGACAGGATGGTAGATCTTTTACAAGAGCATTTTGAACTAAACTTATACGAAGCTAGGGCATATGTGGCTTTGGTAGCCTTTGGTGTTTTGACCCCTGCCGAGCTTGCAAGTGTCTCTGAAGTCCCTGCTCCAAGGACATACGACGTTTTGAGGAGCCTTGAGAAGAAGGGCTTCGCTATCGGACAGCCAGGAAAAGCCAACAAATACAGGCCCGTTCACCCAACGAACATACTTGAGAAATTCATTGAGGACTGGCAGGAGCGCATAAAAGACGAGCTTGAAGCTAAGAGAAAAGCCAAGGAAGAACTTATAGAGCTTATGAAACCCTTGATCGAGACAGAGATTCCGAAATACGGTGTTGAAAGAGTTTGGGTTGTCAGAGGAATAAGGAATTCCACACTCAAAACAAGAGAAATGCTTGAAAGCGTTGAGAAGGAGATACTCCTGGCCGACGATGGATTCCTAGCCTCCAATTTGGAAGACGACTTAGCCAAAGCTGTAGAAAAAGGTATTAGCCTGAAGCTTGTTGTTACAGCACCAGTGCTCGAGAGATTGAAGCTCAGCAAACTTATGGATCTCTACAAGAATGGCAAGATTGAACTCAGGGTAATAGACAAAATGGAGCTTCCAATGATGATATGCGACGAGGAGGTCTTTTTTGCACTTGAGGATCTCGCAGCAAGATACTTCAACTACGAGACCCAGGTCTGGATCAAGGACCATAGAGTCGTTGATCTCTTTAAGAGCAGGTTCAATGAATACTGGGAAAATGGAAAGAAAGTTTGATTTTCTCTTTTAAATTTTAGAAAGAGGTGGATCCGTAAAACTCCTTTTCGAGCTTCTTTTCTTCCTCGCTGACCTCCTTAATCTTCCAGTATATCTTTCCTTCTCTTTCGAAGCTCTCAACTTTTCCCTGCTCTGAAAGCCTCATCAATACTTTTCTAACTTCCAGAACTTTTAGATTCGTTTTTTCTGCAATTCCTTCAACTGTAAGTCCCTCTTCTCCTTCCAAACTTTCTAAAACTTTCAAATGTTTCATTCCAATCCCTCCAATTTCTTATAATGTTCGAGAATCCTAATTAGTCTTTCGATTATCTCAAGGTGCTCCTTCATCTCCCCGGGATCTTCAGGCAGGTTATTTATGAGGATTTTTATTCTCTCCATTAAAATTTCTTCTATACCACGCATATCCTTCTTTCTCTGCTGTTCCCGATACTCACACACAGGACAAAAAATTCGACCGTTCTTTTCAAAGAGCGGAGAACCACACTTAGGACAGTGCTTGTCGAGCATTTTTGCACCTGAAAGCAGTAGGGGGGCTATTATCTTCCTAATCTCCTCACTGGTCAGTGCCATACTCACTCCTCCGTCAAAAGTCTATAAACATCGATAAGGGCTTTCTTTCCCAAGCGGGACCTTCTTATTTTATCGGATATCTCAGCTATATCAAAAGCTATTATTCTAAAGTTTTCTTTTATGGCATTCAAGATCTCCAAGAGTTCTTCTGCATTTAATTCACCATGTTGAAAGCGTGAAATTTTATATTCGGGCTTTAAAACATCCAGATCAACCGTTAGATATATTTCTTCCCCTAAATACTTCTTGGCTTCTTTTATAACTCTCTCAACCCCATGAACTTGCAGGTTTACGTATCCCTTCCATCCTCTGTTCGTCTTTCTGCTTCTGTTCAGCGCAGGGAAAATTTTCACTCGCCTATCCCACAGCTGCGTTCTAGGAGTGGAGGGTATCATAAGGGTGGCTCCTATTACTGCCGCCCTGTTTATAACCTTCTCTTCGAGGGCAAATGCAAGCCAGGACCCGTGATCCAGATAATCATGCATGAGGTCCGTATGAGCGTCTATGCTTAGTACACTTCTCGGTCTGAGCTTCTTTAAGATGCCATATGTTGCAAGGTGCTCTCCAATGATGTAAGCATTATCCAGAGGGAGGCTCGAGGGCAGCAGTTCCACATTATTTGATTCAACAATTATGTAATTGTCTAATAAATTGTTCTTTTTGAGCAGATTTAAAACGTAAAGCACCCCTTCTTTGCTGGGCTTCTCCCCAAAGGGTACAATTGTGGTCATGATCTCACCAGATTTAAATCATTTTAAAAGCTTTTAAACTTTAGCAAAGAGCTTTTGTTGGTGATACTATGGAAAGGTACACATTTTTAATAAAAGCGCCCCATGGTTATAATGTTGAAAAGATAAGCGAAAAAGTTAGAGAGTTTGTGAAAAACAATTTTGGGAACGAGGTGAAAGTGGAAGTCTACAGATGCATAGGGCTAACCGTTGATATAGTGATTCTATACAAAAATGGCATTGTTCTAATAAGACGTAAAAATTATCCTTATAAGAACTATTGGGCTATCCCGGGAGGTTTCGTAGAATATGGTGAAAAGGTCGAGGAAGCAGCTATTCGAGAGGCAAAGGAAGAAACGGGATTGGATGTAAAGCTGGTAGGATTGATCGGGGTTTACAGTGACCCGAATAGAGATCCCAGAGGACACACTGTTACCACGGCATTTCTTGCTTTGGGAAATGGAGAGCTAAAAGGAGGAGATGATGCAAAGGAAGCCCGGGTTTTTGGTGTTAATGAGATTGAAGCACTGCCTCTGGCATTTGACCATGGAAAGATACTTGCGGATGCCATCCAGAAGGCACGCGAACTAAAATTAGTTCGTTGAATCATCTAAAAGTTGATTGCATTTTCTTTTGAAAGCCTCGGGATAGGGATTCTAAAATCGGCATTCGAGCAGAAACTCTTGCAACGTAACAGTGCCTTGGAGAGGTTTCCCTGCAGGGAAGACTCTCGTGAGCGTATTCATACTGTTAGGATATCAGGAGTTTTCTTTTGCTTTTTGGTATAATTTTGTTAGTCTTGTTAGGTGTGCCGCTTGGTGATATAATTAAATGGCTTCAGGAGGTGATACCCAAGTTATCCTGACAGTATGCTATAAGTGGCGGAAAACTTATTAGTTCGTTTCGATGAATATCTAATTAGGTGATGAGATGAGACCGAAAGTCTTGGTTCTTTTCAATATGAAGAGCAAGCCTCTGGAGGAACTCAAGAGGTTCTGTGATGTGGATGTTATGGTGTATCCCAAGAAGAAGGATATTATGGAAGTTATTGAAAATTATGACGCCCTTATAGTTTCTCCTCTTAATAGAGTGGACAGAGATCTCATAGCACGGGGAAGCAGACTAAAGGTGATAAGCGCACATTCCGCAGGATATGATCACATAGACATTGAAGAAGCTACCAGAAGGGGAATATATGTAACAAAGGTCAGCGGAGTTTTGAGTGAAGCTGTTGCCGAGTTTGCCCTCGGACTGACCATAGCCCTTCTTAGAAAAATCGCCTACTCCGATAAGTTCATTAGAAGGGGAAAATGGAAGAGTCATACAGAGGTATGGGGATGGTACAAGGATACCACAACTCTCTATGGAAAGAAAGTTGGAATTCTCGGTATGGGCTCCATAGGGAAGAACATAGCCCGAAGAGCAAAAGTCTTTGGCACGGACATTCTTTACTGGAGCAGATCAAGAAAGAGGGACATCGAAGAGGAGGTCGATGCAAAATGGCTGCCCCTGGATGACGTGCTTAAAGAGAGCGACATAGTTATCCTTGCACTTCCATCAACCCCGGAGACATACCATATAATAAATGAGGAAAAGCTGGAGTTCCTGGAGGGTAAATACCTAGTGAACATTGGAAGGGGAACCCTCGTGGATGAGAGAGCTGTCATAAGGGCCCTCGAAGAGGGAAAACTAAAGGGATTTGCCACGGATGTCTATGAAAGGGAGCCTGTTCAGGAGAGCGAACTCTTTGATATGGAATGGAATACAGTTCTAACCCCACACCATGCAGGATTAGCAATAGAGGCAATAGAGGATATGGGGTTCCAGGCAGTTAGGAATCTCTTGACAGTCCTCAGGGGAAAAATCCCAGAGGATCTTGTGAATAGTGATGTTCTAGGTGTTAGAAATGTTAAAGATGTGAAAATGCTCTGAGGTGATATCATGAAGCATCTGATAAATGAGCTTAAGGAGATAACTCAAGTTCCAGGAATTTCTGGTTATGAAGATAGGGTTAGAGAAAAGCTCATTGAGTGGATCGAGCCCTTTGCGGATTACCATGTGGATAGGATAGGAAATCTCGTGGTTGAGCTCGGTGAGGGAGAGGAGGAAATACTCTTCATGGCACATATGGATGAGATAGGGCTTTTAATAACCGGAATTACGAAGGATGGGAAGCTCAAATTCAGAAAGATTGGGGGAATTGATGATAGGCTCCTTCTGGGCCGGCATGTAGATGTTATAACCTCCGGAGGTGTGCTTGATGGTGTTATAGGGGTTACTCCAGTTCATCTAAATCTCCAGAGGAAGTTTGAAACCGTACCATGGCATGACCTTGAAATCGACATTGGGGCGGAGAACAGGGAAGAAGCCCTTGAACTCGTTAAACCCCTGGATTTTGCCGTCTTCAAGAAGCACTTTGGGATTTTAAATGGAAAATACATTACCACGCGCTCTCTTGACGACCGCTTTGGAATCGTCGCCCTCTTTGAAGCTATTAAGGATCTGGTGGATCACGAGCTCGACGGAAAGATAATCTTTGCCTTCACGGTTCAGGAGGAAATCGGACTCAAAGGTGCCAGATTTTTAGCGGAGCATTACTCACCGAAGTATGCCATAGCGGTAGACAGCTTTGCCTGTTGCTCCTTTTTAACGGGGGATGTGCATCCGGGAGGAGGAGCACTCATAAGAGCCGTGGACAATTCGGCAGTGTACACCCACTCCCTGGGCCGGAAAGTGTGGAAAATCGCGGAGAGGAATGCAATACCAATTCAAATAGGGGTCACGGGCGGAGGAACGGACGCTTCAGTGTTCCAGCACAAGAGTGATATCCTTGCTCTGAGTGTGCCCATAAAATATCTCCACTCCGAAGTGGAGATGTTACACCTGGGAGATTTGAGTAATCTAATAAAACTCATCCAGGCGCTGGCGTTTGAGCTTTAGGGGGGAGGCACTTGCTAAAATACATAGGCTATCTTGGAGTCGGGATATTCATAGGAATTCTTGCTGCAATGTTTGGGCTTGGAGGGGGATTTTTGATAGTGCCTGTTTTAAACCTCCTTGGGGTGGAGATTCATCATGCCGTTGGAACAAGCTTAGCAGCAATTCCATTTACATCTCTTTCGGCAGTTATTGTATATTTTAGGCAAAAAAGGATCCATTATAAATCTGGAATATCGCTAGCGTTTCCTTCTATCCTAGGAGCATATATTGGTGCTTGGTTAACCTCTTATCTCAGTTCTAATGTTCTAAAAGTATTTTTTGGAATGGCATTATTTTTTGTCTCTATCAAAATGTTTAGAGGAAGGAGTATTGAAGTGCACCAAATTACTCTTGAAGAGCTCAAGCCAAATTATGTATTGCTATCCATTTGGGGATTTATGGTTGGAATTCTCTCAGGACTTTTAGGATTTGGGGGAGGAGCAATTAATGTTCCTTTTTTAGTGTATCTGGGCTTTCCTATACATTATGCTGTAGCTACTTCAATTTTTGCAACCTTTTTTACAGGTATGAGTGGAGCAATAAAGCATTATGCACTCGGAAACATTGAAGTTCAATGGTTGTTAGTTTTAATTCCTGGCTTAATCATAGGAGCACAAATAGGAGCAAGAACTGCAAAAAGAATAAAAGCCCACAATTTGAAAACAGCTTTCGCTGTAGTGCTAGCGTTTCTAGCCATTAGAATGATCCTAAAAGGACTTGGATTTAGTATTCCATAAGGTTCTTCACTTCCTTTGTTTTTTGTTTATTTTCAGTTAAATAAGTTTTAAAGAAAATCATTATTATTTCAAAATTAATAATTGCATCTAATATCTCAAAATCAATCTTGATGTTATAATTTCCTGTTTTTTCGATTTTCTCACCCCCACTTCAATTTTGCTAACCAAGTACTGAGAGTAGGACTCCAGCTGCCACTGCCGTTCCAATTACACCAGCAACGTTTGGACCCATTGCATGCATTAGTATGAAATTCCCGGGATCCTCTTTTGCTGCAATCTTTTGGACAACTCTGGCACTCATTGGAACCGCTGAAACTCCAGCCGCTCCAATCATTGGATTAATCCTCCCACCACTAACCTTCATCATGAGTTTTCCTAGCAAAACCCCACCAGCAGTTGCTGAAGCAAAAGCCACAACACCCAAACCCAGAATCATGAGAGTCTTCACCGTCAAGAATGACTCCGCCTGCATTGTTGAACCAACACCCAAACCAAGGAATATGGTGACAATATTCATGAGTTCTTCCCTGGCAGCTTTGCTGAGCCTCTCAACAACGCCACTCTCTCTAAAGAGGTTTCCAATCATAAGCATTCCAACTAACGGAGCCGCTGAAGGCACAAGAAGGCCAATAATTATCATTGAAGCTATTGGGAAGATGACCTTTTCCCTCTTTGAAACTGGTCTTAATTGCTCCATTCTAATTTTTCTCTCTTCTGAAGTCGTTAATGCCTTGATAACCGGAGGCTGAATTATTGGTACGAGACTCATGTAAGAGTAAGCGGCCACGGCAGTTGCACCGAGTAAGTGAGGAGCAAGTTTGGTTGTTAAATAAATTGTAGTTGGCCCGTCAGCACCACCAATGATACCAATTGAAGCTGCCTCTTGAAGGTTAAAACCCAAAGCAACTGCAGTAAGCATTGCAATAAAAACACCAATTTGAGCCGCTGCTCCAAGCAAGGCAGTCTTTGGGTCAGCAATCATTGGACCAAAGTCTGTCATTGCCCCAAGACCGAAAAAGATTAACAATGGCACGACTTCCGTGTCAATGAGGTAATGCTTTATTAAGTAAAACAATCCTGGATGGTGTGGATCAGCGCTTAAAATACCAGTCAGTGGGAGATTTACCAGCACTGCACTTATACCAATTGGTAGTAACAGGAGGGGCTCCATCTCATACTTTATGGCTAAATACACCAAAGTAAACCCAACGAGAATCATTACCACATTCCCGATGGTTAAGTGGAAAATGCCAATGTTAGTGAAGAAGTCAATTAATGCTTGTTCAATTCCCATTTCCCATCACCCGAGCTCGATTAATGCTTGTCCCGTGTCTACTGTTTCGCCTTCTTTTACGAGGATTTTCTTTACGATACCATCCTTTGGTGAGGGGATTTCATTCTCCATCTTCATTGCTTCTAAAACAAGCAAACCTTGCCCCACTTTAACTTGATCACCCTCCCTAACTAAAACACGCAAAATCTTACCGGGCATAGGCGCAGTAACAACACTCTCACCACTAACAGAGGGTGTAGGAGCATTAGGAACTTCAACAGGAGCCGCAGGAGCCGAAGTTGGAGCTGTTACAGGTGCTGAGGGAGCCTGCGCTTGAGCCGGCATCTCCATGGCACTCAATGGAATTCCTAAGTCCTTAGCCTCGACCTCGTAACTTTCTCCTTCAAAGCTTACTTTGAACTTTTCTCCATCTAATTCTTCAACTTCAACCTCATAAGGAACACCATCAACGATGACTTTAACTTTTCCCTTCATTGTTACCATGCCCCCATTTCATAATTAAAGTTTTCAACTTCCTCAATTTGGGATTGAACACCATACAAACGCCAAGCATCTGAAGGTTTCTCCCTAAAGGGTAGAGACCTAAGCTGAGCCCTCTTCTCAGCAAGATACGCCAAAATTGCAGCAGTTATTATCGCAAGCTTCTTTGGTTCAATTGAGGGCTTTTCTTCAACTTTCGGCTTGGCTTCCTCTTTTATCTTTGCTCTGGATTTTACTTCTTTGGGTTTTTCCCTCTCGAGTAGTACTCTCTCCAAGTATCCAATGCCGTACATGGCTAGGGCCAATATCGTCAGCACTGCAAAGACTACTGTAACGCCCAAAATGGTAATATAAAAGCCCTCAAGGAAAGATGTCCAAGCAGCCATTTCCTGCACCTCACAGTGGAATGTTACCATGCTTCTTTGGTGGAAGTTTCACGCGCTTGCTCTCCAAGGCTTCCAACGCCATGATTATCCTTCCTCTCGTTTCCGCCGGGTCAATCACGTCATCAACATAACCCCTGCTTGCGGCAATGTATGGGTTAGCGAACTTCTCCCTATACTCTCTAATCTTCTGCTGCCTGTATTCCTCTGGATTCTCCACCTTAGCAATCTCCTTCCTAAAAATAATGTTCGTAGCCCCCTCTGGTCCCATAACAGCAATCTCAGCTGTTGGCCATGCGAAGATAAAGTCAGCTCCAAGGTGTTTTGAAGCCATTCCAATATAAGCTCCACCATAGGCTTTTCTTAAAATAACCGTAACCATTGGGACGGTTGCTTCTGAGTAAGCGTAAAGCACTTTCGCACCGTGCCTTATGATTCCACCATACTCCTGCTGCACTCCCGGCAGGTAACCGGGCACGTCAACGAGCGTGACAATTGGAATGTTGAAGGCGTCACAAGTTCTAACAAATCTCGCTATCTTATCGGAGCTGTCTATGTCAAGAACTCCCGCTAAGTGAATTGGGTTGTTTGCCACGATTCCAACCGTTTGTCCATTCATTCTTCCAAAGCCGACAACAGCATTTGGCGCGTAGTATGGAAGTATTTCAAGGAAATCGGGATTTCCATTGGCGTCTCTGTCCACTATTTCGTAAATAACTTGCCTAACGTCATAACCCTTGTTAGGATCATCTGGAACTATCTCGTAAAGCTTGTCACTTTTTCTAAAGGGCGAATCGCTTGCCTTAACCCTTGGTGGCTTCTCCATATTGTTTGATGGCAAGTAACTTAAGAGTCTTCTGATGAGCATAAGTACCTCTTCATCACTCTTGCTGATTAAGTGAGCTTGACCACTCTTTTGTGCGTGAACCATTGCACCGCCCAATTGGGCTGGTGAGACTTCCACTCCAGTGACGGCCTTAACTACTTGTGGTCCTGTAATGAACATGAAGCTTGCTGGATTATCAACCATGAGGATAAAATCACCTATAGCAGGACTGTAAACCGCCCCACCAGCACATGGACCCATTATCGCGGTTATTTGGGGGACCACTCCACTTAAAATTGTGTTCATCTTGAAGATTCCACCGTAGCCTTTAAGGGCGTCAACTCCCTCTTGGATTCTTGCCCCGCCAGAATCGTTAAGCCCTATTATTGGGGCTCCGGCTTCTAAAGCTAACTCCATAATGCGTTTTATTTTTGCAGCGTGCATTTCTCCAAGAGAACCACCCATAACAGTGAAGTCTTGCGCGTAAACAAAGACGAGTCTTCCATCGATTGTTCCATATCCGGTTATTACTCCATCGGCCGGGAGTTCCATCTTATCAAGGCCGAATTCAGTGTTCCTATGCTTAACGAAGGCTCCAAGTTCAACAAAGCTCCCAGGATCTAGCAATTTCTCGATTCTCTCTCTTGCAGTGAGCTTTCCTTTTTCATATTGCCTTTGTACTCTGTCTTTTCCTCCCATTTCAAGGATCTTCCCCCTCTTTTCATAAAGTTCCCTAACTTTCTCTTCCATACTCATAAGAAACTACCTCCCTGATTAGACTAAAAATTAAAACAAAAAGACTCAGCCAACTTTTATTACTCCTTTTTCAGCTAGTTCGTTTATTTTTTTCTCATCATAACCCAAGAGACTTCTTAAAACTTCTTTTGTGTGCTCTCCAAGTAGAGGTGCTGGGGCTGGAGTATACTCTCTCCTTTTCAAAAAGGAGAACATTAAGGGATTCCCTGCAGTTCTAACTTTCCCAACTTTTGGCTGGTCAACCTCAACTATCATACCCCTATAATTGACGTTCGGATCTTCTACAACGTTCTTCACTGTATTTACAGGTCCGCAAGGAACGCCCGCTTCCCTTAGTATTTTAATTATTTCTGCTACAGAGAGACTCTTAGTCCATTCTGTTAAAATCTTCTTAAGTTCGTCGTAATTCTCTACTCTGGTTTTATTTGTTTTATACTTGGGATGATTTATTAGCTCTTCTTTTCCAATAGCTTTACAGAATCTCTGCCACAACGAATCGTTACCTACCCCTATTACCACCCATCCATCTTTTGTCTCAAATACATCAAATGGAGCAATGGACGGATGCCTACTTCCAATTCTTTTTGGAATCTCCCCTGTTAGTGTATATCTCACCACTGCATTTTCTAAAACTGAAACAATGGAATCTACCATTGAGACGTCTATTCTACTTCCTTCCCCAGTTTTTTCTCTCTTGTAAATTGCTGCTAAGATTCCTATTGCCGCATACATTCCTGCAAATATATCTGCTACAGAGGCTCCCACTCTAGTTGGTGGGCCATCCGGTTGTCCTGTTATGTCCATGAGGCCTCCATAAGCTTGAGCAATGATATCATACCCTGGAAGTCCTTTATATCCCGGAGCAGTATCGTTCCCAAAACCACTTATTGAAACGTGTATTATATCAGGCTTAATTTGCTTCAGGCTTTCATAGTCCAACCCCAACTTCTTTAGGGTTCCTGGCCTGAAATTCTCTAGAAACACATCACTATTCTTAATGAGTCCTTTTACAATTTCTACTCCCTCAGGAGTTTTTAAATTAACTGCAATACTTTTTTTGTTTCTGTTTATGCTGATAAAATAACCACTTTGGTCATCCACAAAAGGCCCAAAGCTTCTGCTGTCATCCCCAATGTCAGGTCGTTCTATCTTGATAACTTCTGCACCCAAATCTGCCAGTATCATACTACAGTAAGGAGCTGTCAGGACATGTTCCAATGCCACTACCCTTATTCCTTTTAAAGGGAGAATGTCTTTCATGTTCCCACCTTCAATCTCTTTATTTTCTTTATTTTCAAAACTTTTCTCTGTTTTTCTTAAAATCATTAACTAAATTAATTTAAGAAAAATCGAACAAGCAGCATTTCGTTTTAAAATTTTTATCAAACACCTACCCAGCATCTTAACTTGCATTTCTATTTATTGAGTTTCTCATAATGACCTTAGTTCTTATTGTATGCTTATTGTACAGGAGCGTTCGTGAGTGGGCAGTAAGGTCTTTAAAGTTTAACTGCAGATATAAAAATGGGGGCATAATGTTTGAATAACAAAAAATAGCACGAGAGAAGAATTAATTATGTTATAAAAGTTATATGAAAATTCAAGAATAACGTATAAACAATTAAGTAAAGGATGTAGTATGAGCACTGTCTCGTGCTATAATAAAGTCGAAGATATGGAAGAAAGGGATCATTAGATTGTTACAATAGAAGTGAATCCAAAAGCGTTGGGATATTATCAGCAACCAACTGCACCTGGCTCAAATAACCAGAAAACATCCCTGAAAACCTGTGAATCATGCCGAGAGCCTTCAGTAACGCGCAGTGAAACTATAGTTCTGGATTCCAGGTCGTAAAGAACATGCCGTTTACGGACCATGTCGCTAGTCTTCTGGAGGTTTTTTAATCCCGTGGAGTGTGCAGCGAGTTTGCTGGTGTTTGTCTGCTCCAGAATCAGCTTGTTGAGGTTTGATAAGTATTCTGGTGTTATTTTCTTCTGGCCCCTGTTTAGGGTTTGTCTGTCCGGGATTTGGGTTAAATTCAGTTCTTTTTTAATCCAGTCGGTTGTTCTGTCGGCGTAGGATTATCAGAGTATTAGGAGTGTTATGGTTTTTGGTAAGTCATAAATTGCGTTTTTGAGTGGTGTGCTTGGAGGTTTCTTTCTCGCGGCATGGTTTATTGCTCTCCTTCTGACTTAAAAAACTTCACCCCTGATTTCGCTCCAACCT
>NZ_JBMXHE010000020.1:0-2123 GCF_053987695.1 Palaeococcus sp. (in: euryarchaeotes) | reverse complement strand
TGGGCTGCGTCTTTCATGAGCCAGAGACAGGTAAATGCAAAATCCATGACTACAATCCATTAGTCTGTCAGATTTACCCGTTTATGGTCTCTCACAAACCTCTGGGCATTGAGAATGAGGAACCTTTTGAATACAAAGGGGAAAAGCTCTGGCTGTATTATGATGAAAGCTGTCCGGGAATAGGGGAAGGAAAAGAAACCATTACAAGAGAAGAGATAGCTGAGCTTGGTTTGAAATTCAAGGAGGAGTTTGATAAGACTGATTTGGATGGGCTGGGCAAGATTTTAGACGAAACCGAAAAACAGATATAACACTCCATCCTTAATTTTTGATATGAGATGGAAGTCGGATATTTTGCTTGGGTGTTTTGTTTTCCAAGCCGTTACTAACCTTGCATTCTACGGTTTTGTGCCAATCATGTTTTCTACTATCATTCCAAATTCTGCTTATCGTTACTTTTTTCTTCTGAAAGCCTCGCCCTTTAGGGCGGGGATACAGTAAATCATCCAACGAGTATTGAATCACCGAAACCCTTTTAAGTCTTGCCAGCGTAATAGGGCCTCGAAGAGGCCACCAAAGAACAACCCGATGAGACGAGGGGTTTATCGTGTCCCTCCCGTTGGGAGGGTTGACGCTGTTAAGCATCCTTTCAAAATTGCCTCTCGGTAGTTGAAAACTCTAAGGGGTGGCCTTTGAGCGATAACCCCGAGCCGCTCTGCGGTAGGGGTAATGGGCCTAAGACCGGGCCTGCGGGCTGAACCGAAACCGGCAACGGGAGTAGGGGATGATTGCCCGCAAACCTCCCCGTCAATGGCGAGGGAGTTAAGCCGAACCCTCGCAAAGGGGAGGAGGTCAGTACCTGGGAATTGCTACGAATTTAAAAAGGGCAAAGAAGTTTGGAGCGGTTTACTTTCTATTTGGCTTAGTTGGGTCGCTCTGGGCTCTTTTTTATTTCACGAGAACTCCCGTGGAAACTCCTCTGTTGTTTGCTGTTCTCGGAGCATGGGCACTTTCTTCTCTGATTGGGCTAATAATCTTTCTGAAGGAAAAAGAAGTCTCTATGTCTATTGCTCTCTCTGTCATGGCGATTGCCCTCCTAAGTGCTTCAGCTTTCCTCAGTGCTTTCTCTGCCCAGTGGCTGGTGAGTGACTACTATATCCATGTAAAGATGGAAGAGAACATACCTAAGAACGCCACGGTAATTGTGGCTTATCCGGAACAAGTTCCCCCTCCAAATCTCACAAACTCAGGCTAACCTTTTAAGGATCATTGTATCTAATTGAGTTTGATGAACCAAGAGCTTAGATATCGAAGGATTTCCTCATGGGAGTTCGACTTAATTTTGAGAGAAGCAGAAAAATATGGCGAGCTTAGGCACAGCTTTTTTGCAGTTGTTGAAGGCAAATTCAGAGATGTTTATGCTGTGAACGAGGAAGTTTGGAGGGAGATTGAAAATCTAAAGCTCAAGCCCTATTCCTTTGGGACTTTTGTTGGAACGATAAAAGTTGATGAAAATTTGGTGGAGAAATTCTATCCAAACATTGAGTTCTTCTACTTCGTTGATATCAAAAAGAACTATGCCATCTTGAAGCCAAAGGCTGCTTTCCTTTTCACAACTGGTAAAGATGTTCCAAGGAGAGGCATTAAAGAATACAAATGGGAAGGTACAAAAAAGCTCGTTCTCTTCGATGAGAATGGAGTGATTTTGGGAATTGGCAGAATTCAATCCGACAGTGAGAGAAGCTTTATTAAAAACATTACAGATGTTGGTGAGTTTATACGGCGGCACAAAAAAGCGTAACTTTTATATACCTCCACGTTTATAGTATCTTTCGGTAATTAAAATCAGAGCTTTTTCTGATTATGTTAAAATAACCTAATTTTGATGATGGGGGTGGTGGAGATGGTTAAGCGCGTTAAGACGGGAATTCCGGGAATGGATGAAATACTTCATGGGGGTATACCAGAGAGGAACGTCGTTTTACTAAGCGGTGGGCCAGGAACTGGTAAGACAATTTTCAGTCAGCAGTTCTTATGGAACGGTCTCCAGATGGGCGAGCCGGGCATATATGTTGCTTTGGAAGAACATCCAGTCCAAGTGAGGCAGAACATGGCTCAATTTG